>JANQPK010000372.1 GCA_028289505.1 Cyclobacteriaceae bacterium | reverse complement strand
GTTCTATCGGAAGCTTTGTACACGTGCTGAAATTAGCCGGCAAATCCGCCTGGGGATTAGAACCTGACCCTGGATATGCTAGCTACTCCACGATCCAATATGGTTTCAAGCAGTACCAAGGGCTGTTGGAGGATTTCAATCCCGAGAAGAAGTTCGGAGCCGTATGTTGTTTCCATAGCTTGGAGCGGGTTTTGGATCCACATGAATTCTTAAAAAGTTGTAGCCGTTTGTTAGAACAGGATGGTGGAGTTTTGTTTGAATTGCCATCTTACGAAATGCACACATACGGCTCTATGGAACGGACTATTCGGAAGCCACAAATTCATTATTTCAATCGAGCCAGCCTTTATCACTTGTTTTCAAAATACTTTAGGGTGCTGACCATCGGATATTACGGCTCTGCTCTATTTATATATGGTATCAAAAGTGATCGACCCACTTTTGATCAAAAGATATTTAACCAGCAGAAAAGCAAAGCATGGCGGGTTAAAAGCTTGGTAAAAGCGCTTCCGGGGATACCCTTCAAAATGTCGAACATCAGTGGTAAACAATTACTGATGCAGTCATTGATATTCCAAAAGAACCGGAAGGATCAGTGGAAACGCTTTTTAAAACTGGGTTGGTTCTCGTTGCAGAATATACGTTATATACGCTCAGAACAAGGAAAAGGCTCAAGCGCTGCCACCCACTTTTCCTATTACAGTGGATGGGAAAATACAGGGGATACCGTTTTGTCGAAAACGGTAAGAGATAACTTTAACCTAATTTTACCTACTAGATGGAGATTGAAAGATGTAACTCATAAAGTAGACCAGGACACCATAGATCAAATTAATAATAGGAAATACATGGTGATTGGAGGAGGCGGACTGCTACTACCAGATTCCAATCCCAACGCCATATCAGGTTGGCAATGGGCTATTTCCGAGGAGCTTCTGAACAGGATTGAAGTACCCTTATTTGTATACGCTATCGGATATAACTTCTTCATTGGACAAAAACCAGGAGAACTCTTTATTCATAATCTCAAGAAGATCGTGGAAAAAGCATCTTTCTTTAGTCTGAGGAATACAGGAAGTATCAATGCTGTTAAAGCATTGATCGATAATAGACTGTGGTCTAAAATACGATTCCAACCCTGTCCCACTACGGTAATACGGAAAGTTGATAAGTCTGCTCCAAAAAAGAAAAACACCAAGAACGTCGGAGTGAATATTGCCTACGATCGGTATCACCTTAGGTATGGAGCGGATATGTATAAGATCCTGGACCAGATTGCACTGGCGTTAAAAGCAATCAGCGCGATGGGCTACCAAATTTATAACCTCTGCCATCTTGAAAATGATGCCAAATTTGAATTGACACTGAATGCCCATGGGATCCCATACCAAACTGTTCATCTGCAGTACACCCTGCCTCAACAGACCTATGAAACCTATTGTAATATGGAGTTAACCCTTGGAACCAGAGGTCATGCCCAAATGATACCATTTGGATTAAACTCCAAAATTATATCCTTGGGTTCTCACAACAAACTTCGGTTTTTCTTAGAAGATATTGAAGCACTTGATTGGTATGTAAATCTAAAAGAAGAAGTGTCCACGCTTCAAGATCGAATTTTAATGGCATTTGATAGTGTCATCAATTCTAAAGAGGTAACCGACCGTTTAATTACACAACAGAATAAATTATTCGATGTGACTAAAACCAATCATGAAATAATCCAAAATATGCTCTAATTTGAAGACAATTGTCTTCTTAAAACCAGAACAAATGAAACATATCAAGTTTTTGGGATATCAGGCGGATATAGCCGTGCGCAAGAGAAGAAAGAAGCAGTTAAGTCGCTCGATTGAAACTGCCAGTTCACCTTACAAGCTGAATTTTGGACCAGGCCCTAACTGGATCAGGCCCGATAATTCCTGGTTGACTGTCGATGTGGAACCAGATTGGGGAGACATTGTAGTCAACTTTCAACAGTTTGAATATCTTCCTCTGGAAGATAATAGTTGTCTTGGTGTTTACGGGTCTCACGTATTTGAACACACGAGTATCTATAAATCTCCTCTGATCTTTATGGAGATTTATAGAGTCCTATGCAAAAAAGGGGTACTAAGGATTATTATACCAGATGCTGAAAAGAGCATACGTGAATATTTGGCAAAAAATACTGAATTCCCTCTGTTTAAACGTAGGAGAGAGAGAGCTAAAACCATATATGGATTAGACTATACACTGTTTGAGTGTATGATGGAAGACTTTATTTCTAAAAGTGGCCAGCCTCATGTCTTGGGTAATCAATCTTTGGCACACCAAAATGCATGGGATTATGAAACACTCTGTGTACAATTAGTTAGAGCTGGGTTTGACATCAATAAAATCAAGAAGATGGCTTTTATGGAAAGCGAGGTAGATTTCTTTGACTTTGAAGGTACATATACCTCCGAAGCCAACCAACACGATAGATCACTATACGTGGAAGCCACAAAATAATATATGGACACCAGTAAATTTTTTAGAAGCTTCGGGTATGCTTTGAAAGGCATAACCACCGTGTTTAAGGAGGAGTTTAATGCCCGGGTACATTTTCTGGCAGCACTTGTAGCAGTGACCCTGGGGGTGGTACTGAAAGTAACCTGGTTCGAATGGATAATTTTAATCCTGGTAATCGGAGGAGTGTTTGCCATGGAATTGATCAACACCAGCATTGAAGGTTTAGCCGACCTATACAGTCGGGAACACAATCCCAAGATTAAAAAAATTAAAGATCTGGCGGCAGGGGCAGTACTGGTAGCAGCCATTACTGCTTTACTTATTGGACTGGTTATTTTTTTACCCAAGATCCTGAATCAGTTTCATTTTAATCTAAGGTAGTAGGAAACTAGGGAACTAGGGAACCAGGGGAGTAGGTAGCAGAGATGAGGGATGAGGGACGAAGAACCAGGGACGAAGGACGAAGGACGAGGGACGAGAATGAAGTTTGCATATTGCCAAATTCGAACTTCGCACTGAAAACTGGCCTGATTGTTGGGGTTTTATTGTTAATAAACAACTCTAACCATGAATATCAAAATACTATTACTGGCGGCATTTTTACTGATTCCCGCATGGGCACACTCACAAACCCAACCTCTGGTAAAGAAGATCGAGGTTAACGGCGAAGCGGAAATGGAGATCACTCCCGATGAGATCATGTTCCGGATCGTATTGAAAGAGTACCTGGATGGCAGGAAAAAGGCAGATATCAATAAACTCGAATCTCAATTGGTTAAAGCGGTAAAAGCGGAGGATCTAAATACCGAGGATCTAACCGTTGAAGGCATTTACGGCTATAACTGGAACTGGAAAAAACAACGTTCAGAGGAGTTTCTGGCTTCCAAAAGCTTTAGGTTGAAGGTTGCAGATCTAAAAAAAGTAAATGAGCTTCTGGAGCGGCTGGATCCCAGGGGCGTGAATAATGTGAGTGTGGCCAGCTATACACATAGTAAAATGGAACAGTTCCAAAATGAACTGAAGTTGGAGGCCTTAAAAAACGCCAAACAAAAAGCAGCATTTTTGCTGAAGGGGATTGACGAAAAACTGGGAGGCGTTTTAGAAGTCTCAGAAATTAACCAGCCTCAAGTTCCGGTATATCGTGCTCAAACCATGGAAATGGCTGCTGACTCAGGTTACCAATCCGAGTTGGAGTTCAACAGCATCAAACTGAAGGCGGAGCTTAGAGCAGTATTTTCGATTTTATAGGGTCAAGCAGAATCCCACCATATTTATTACATGGGTTTTCCCAGGTTAGTTTTTGGCTGGTAATGTGTTGATAAACCTGTGATATTGCCTGCTATAACAATCTCACAAGCAGGTATCATGAAAAAGTTAATGATTTTTTCGGTACTGTTGGCCCTAGTGGCTTCAGTATCTTTTGGCCAGAAAAAGAGAGTGGCTGTAGTAACGTTCTACGTGGACAAATACATCGGTGCTGATAAAATCGCTGCCGATGCCAGACAGTCTGCTTACGAAAAAACTAAAGAGGATGACCCGAGATTTGACTTGCGTCCCATATTAGAAGAATTTCATGAAACCTTCATGAAAAAATATGTGAAGCAATTCCCTTTTGAGATTGTACCCGAAAGCGAAATCCTCAACCATCCCATGTATCAGGCCTACAAAGGTCTGGACGGAGTAGAAGACCAGGATTCCGTTGATTTACTTAATGAGGCCATAAAAGACCGTTTTATCGCCATTGATGGATACAATGTATTGTTGACTGGTGGAAACCTATTGAGGTCTTGGAGAACTGAATCGCATATGATGAAAATTTTGGAGGATGTCGGTATTGACGGGGTGATGTTTGTATCATTATCATACGCATGGGAACCAAAAGTAGCGCTTGGAGGGCTAGGCAATGCTGGTATCAGATCATACATTAATATGGATCTATTCAACCGAGAGGCAAAAAAGGTCTTTAAACTGGATGACTTTGCTGTATCCAAAAAAGGTGTTGCCCTGGTGTCGGGAGTGCCTGTTTACAATTACGACAAACTTATGCCCATGTGTGCCAGCGCCACAGAAGAGTTGCTGGATGACCTGAATAAAAAACTTCCCAAATACGTAAAAAAGGTAGATAAGAACTTGTAGGCGGCAACACCAAGCTTATGAGAAATTTAGCAGTTGTTTTTCTACTATTAGTTCCAATGTGCTTGACTGCTCAAAGCAGTCAAGTTGCGGATTTAGCACAAGAAAAAGAGCAGATCAATAGAATTATAGACTCCCTAGAAAGTCGTTTGGTTGAAATTGATAGCGAGTTAAATCGCGTGGACCCTGAATTAAGGGTGGAGGCAATGATCGCTAAATATGGCAAAAACAAGGGCAGGATGATTGCAGCAGGTAAGGTATGGAATAGTATATCATTTGAAATGGCCAGAGATAGCTGGGGAGCACCTTTAAGCATTCAGAAAACGGTGATTTCCTCCGGTGAAACCCAAAAATGGAACTACCCCAACAATAGTTATCTTTTCTTCAAGAATGGACATCTTGAAGGCTGGAAACAGTGATTATCGCCATGCGCAAAATGCAGCTCTACCCTCTCATATCACATAACGCAGCACCGTAATCGCGAACAGCACCATTACCGAAATACTGATTAGATTTAACCAGAATCCTGCACGCACCATGTCCTTGATACTGATGTGCCCACTAGCAAATACAATAGCATTTGGTGGAGTGCTAATGGGCATCATAAAGGCACAACTGGCAGCAATGGAAACAGGTGCTACTAGCATCAATCCCGGGATATCAAGGCCCTGGGCTATACCAATCACCACTGGTAAGAAAATGGTCACCAACGCCACGTTGCTCATAATTTCAGTCATGTACAGCATCACTGCGGTAAGTAACAGCACCAGCATCCAAAATGGATAAGGTCCTTTCTCCGATATATAATTCCCTACTAGTTCTATGATACCAGTAATTTCCATTGCCCTCGCTAGGCATAAACCTCCTCCAAACAACAGTAATATCCCGTAAGGCAACTTTTCAGTATACTTCCAATCCAGTAGAAACTTCCCTTTTTTCAGGTTCAAAGGAAAAAAAAACATTAGGGTTCCTCCAACCATGCCTACAATGGTGTTATTCAAGATGGGGGCACCCAATAGTTTGTTTATGGGTTGCAATAATATCCAGCTTAATGCCGTAGCCAAGAATATTCCTAAAACCCTTTTCTCAGGTTTGGAAATGGGACCCATGATCTTCAACTCGCGACGGATGATTTCTTCAGAGCCTTCCAGATTTCCCAGATGGTTGGGATAAAACAAGTGCACCAACATGAAATAGGTTAATGCCAGTATCAGCCCACAGATTGGTAGCCCAATTAATAACCAACTGCTGAAAGCCAAATCATAGTCATAGAATTCCTTCATGTATCCCACCATTACCACGTTAGGGGGAGTTCCAATTATGGTAGAGGCACCTCCGATATTGGCGGAGTACGCAATTCCCAATAGTAAACTAAGTGCAAAACGTCGAAACTTTTTGTCTTCTTTGTCCAACCCCAACTCGTGGGTTAGTAAGGAAACCACAGACATAGCGATGGGTAACATCATTACCGCAGTAGCGGTATTGCTAATCCACATACTTAGAATAAAAGTGGCCAGCATAAATCCCAGGATTATGCCATTGGCTTTAGTCCCGGTGAAAGTGATAAGGGTGAGTGCAATGCGCTTGTGCAGGTTCCACTTTTCCATGGCCAATGCGATCAAAAACCCACCCATGAACAGGAAAATAATGGGGTTGGCATAGGGTTCAGTAGATTCCTTGATGGAAAAGATCCCCATTAGCGGCATTAAGGTCATGGGGATTAGGGCGGTGGCAAAAATAGGTACTGCTTCGGTTACCCACCAAATGATCATCCAACTGGCACCAGCAATCACTTTCCAGGCCTCCTGATCCAATGGCAGTGGATTGGGCAGAAAAAGCATAATGATAAAGCACAAGGGCCCGGCAAAAAGGCCATAAATCTTTAGTTGGTGGTTACCGTCAGCTTTTTCCGACATGGATACCTAATATAGGAAAATCTGAGATCTAAAATTTTAAAATCTAAGATCTGGGTAGATTTAGATTTCTGATTATTAGTATGCATGCATAATATATTTTTCGTATCTTTAAGAGTATAGAACACTTAGAAAAAGCGTGAAAAGGGAAGAAACTGTTGATTATAACATTAAGACCGCCTGGCATGCCATAAACCGTATGTATAATCAGGAAGCCCTCAAGAATGACATTACCACTGCCATAGGATACGTGATACTGAATATCAATTCGACTGAAGGTACTCCCGCTACCAAAATTGCTCCGTTGATCGGATTGGAATCCAGAAGTCTGGTGCGTATGCTGAAAAGTATGGAGGAAAAAGGACTTATTTTTCGAAAAGCGGATACGGTAGACAAGAGGATGGTTAGAATTTTTCTTACTGAATTGGGACAGAAAAAAAAGGAAATCGCTTTCGAAACCGTAAAAGCCTTTAATCAATTCGTATTCGATGATATCCCTGCCAGGGAGCTGCAGGTTTTTTTTAAAGTAATTCAACGCATCAGTCAAATTGTAGAGGAAAATGACCTTAGTGAAATAACCAAGCGAAACAGGGAATATGAAACGAAGCATCAATAAAGCAGCGGTACTCGGTTCCGGTATTATGGGCTCCAGAATAGCCTGCCATTTGGCCAATGTCGGGGTTCAGGTGATACTACTGGACATTGTGCCTCGAGAACTGACGGAACAGGAGCTGGAAAAAGGTCTGACTCTGGAGCATTCAAAAGTACGCAACCGTATCGTGACCGATTCGTTTACCACCGCGGTCAAATCCAAGCCTGCCCCTCTCTATCATCAGCACCAAGCCGATCTGGTTTCCCTGGGAAACTTTGAGGACGATATGTCCCAAATTTCTGATTGCGATTGGATTATTGAAGTAGTGGTTGAAAATCTAGACATTAAGAAAAAGGTTTTTGAGCAGGTTGAAAAGCATCGTACTGCTGGCACACTGATTACCAGCAATACTTCTGGCATTCCCATTCATATGATGCTGGATGGAAGAAGTGAGGACTTCCAAAGAAATTTCTGTGGTACACACTTTTTTAATCCCCCACGATATCTAAAACTACTGGAGATTATCCCCACCGAGAAAACCGACCCTGCAGTGATCGATTTCTTTATGGAATACGGCGATAAATTTCTGGGTAAAACCACAGTTTTGTGCAAGGATACTCCGGCCTTTATCGCAAATCGGGTAGGAATCTATGGAATCTTGAAAGTGGTGAAGACCATGGAAGAGTTGGATCTGACCATTGACGAGGTAGACAAGTTGACCGGGCCTGTAATTGGCCGCCCTAAATCTGCCACCTTTCGCACTTCTGACGTAGTAGGACTTGACACTCTGATAAAAGTAGCCAACAACCTGTATCAAGGACTTGAACATGATGAAGCCAGGGATGTGTTCAAACTACCTGATGCGGTAAGAAAACTTGAAGAGAAGAATTGGTTAGGGGATAAAACCAAACAGGGTTTTTATAAGAAGACCAAAGACGAAAACGGTAAAACTAAGATCCTGACCTTGGATTTAAAATCCATGGAGTATAAACCCAAGGCAAAAGCCAAGTTTACTACTCTGGAGGGTACTAAGAGTATTGACACGGTTAAAGATCGATTCAAAGTGCTGCTAGCCGGAAATGATAAGGCTGGTGAGTTTTATCGTCATAGTTTTTTTGGCCTGTTTCAATACGTATCCAATCGTATTCCTGAAATAGCCGATGAACTTTATCGAATCGACGATGCCATCTGTGCCGGCTTTGGCTGGGAGGTGGGCGCTTTTGAGACCTGGGACCAAGTTGGTGTACAGCAAGTCTTACCAGAAATGGAGAAGTTGGGTTACCGGCCCAACCAGTGGGTTTACGATATGGTTGAAGCCGGCCATGAATCTTTTTACCAGGTTGAAAACGGACAGGTAAAGTATTACGATACTATCACTAAGTCCTATAAGGAAATCGCGGGACGTGGGGATCTTATTATTTTGGACCACCTGAGAGCAGGTAGTACGGTTTGGGAAAATAATGAAGCCAGCTTGTTTGACCTGGGCGATGGTGTGCTAAACCTGGAATTTCATTCAAAGATGAATACCATGGGTGCTGGGGTAATCGAGGGGATCAATAAAGCCATCAACTTGGCTGAGCAAGATTTTCAGGGATTGATAATCGGTAATCAGGCTGCTAACTTTTCCGCCGGAGCTAACCTTGGGGTCCTGTTCATGTATGCCATCGAGCAGGAGTACGAAGAAGTTGATATGATGATCCGTCAATTCCAAAACACCGTAGCTCGAGCAAGATTTTCCGGTATTCCAGTAGTAGTGGCTCCTCATGGATTAACTCTGGGAGGTGGCTGCGAATTGACCATGCACGGTGATGCGGTTCAGGCAGCGGCTGAAACCTATATTGGCTTGGTTGAGGTAGGCGCCGGTGTGATTCCGGGCGGTGGTGGTACCAAAGAACTCACCATGCGGGTCAGCGATCGGATGCAGTCTGGCGACGTGGAGTATAACGCCTTACAAAATACCTTTATGAATATTGCCACTGCTAAGGTGGCCACATCTGCTGAGAAAGCGCGTGATTTAGATATTCTGAGACCACAAGACCAAATCTCGATCAACAAAGATCGACAGATCGGTGATGCCAAACGCGCGGTATTAGCCTTGGCTCAGGCGGGGTATACCAAACCAACACCAAGAACCGATATCAAAGTACAAGGAAGAGGGGGTATGGCTTTGTTTCTGGCAGGAATAAATGGCATGAAAATGGGTAAGTATATATCGGATCATGATGCCAAAATTGCACATAAGCTGGCCTACATCATGTGCGGTGGAGATCTTAGTTATCCTACCGAAGTCTCTGAGCAGTATCTGTTAGATCTGGAAAGAGAAGCTTTTTTATCACTAACCGGGGAGCGGAAAACACTGGAGCGTATCCAGAGTATTCTTACCACCGGTAAACCTTTAAGAAATTAGTTATGGACGCATACATTGTAGCAGGATTCCGTACCGCAGTTGGTAAAGCTAAAAGAGGTGGGTTCCGATTTACCAGGCCAGATGACCTGGCGGCGGATGTAATCAAGCATTTGGTGGCTTCTGTCCCCGGGCTGGATGCTCATACCGTGGATGATTTGATAGTGGGGAACGCAGTGCCTGAAGCCGAACAGGGCATGCAGATGGGGCGAATGATCTCATTGTTGTCCCTGCCCATTGAAGTACCTGGGATGGTAATAAATCGATACTGTGGATCAGGATTGGAAGCCATCAATATTGCCAGTGCCCGCATTCATGCCGGGATGGCCGATTGCATCATTGCCGGAGGGACTGAATCTATGTCACTAGTTCCGGTAATGGGATGGAAAACCGCACTTAACTATAAAATTGCTTCCGAGCATCCGCAATATTATACCAGCATGGGCCTTACCGCGGAAGAAGTTGCCAGGGACTTTAACATTTCACGGGAAGATATGGATGCTTTTTCCTACCAATCGCATATGAAAGCCATTGCGGCCATTCAAGAGGGTAGGTTTAAAGAAGAGATTGTGCCTATTAAGGTTGAAGAAACCTACCTGGATAAACAGCAAAAAAAGCAGAGCCGCAGTTTTGTGGTGGACACTGATGAAGGACCCCGTCCTGATACCAACCCAGAAGCATTGGCCAAATTGAAGCCGGTGTTTGCTCAAGGTGGGACTGTTACTGCTGGAAACAGCTCTCAGACCTCAGATGGAGCAGCTTTTGTAATGGTAATGTCAGAAAAGAAGATTAAAGAATTGAACCTGGAGCCAGTAGCGCGTCTGGTAAGCTATGTGGCGGCAGGAGTAGACCCCAGAATTATGGGTATTGGACCGGTGGCCGCAGTACCTAAGGCATTGGAAAGAGCCGGGTTGAGTAAAGATGATATTGACCAAGTAGAGTTAAATGAAGCCTTTGCTGCCCAGTCGCTGGCGGTGATCAGAAAGTTGGAACTGGACCCCGAAAAAGTCAATGTGAACGGTGGGGCCATTGCCTTGGGACATCCACTGGGCTGTAGTGGTGCTAAACTTTCGGTACAACTTTTCAATGAAATGCGTCGTCGTGGACAAAAATATGGCATGGTTACCGCCTGTGTTGGTGGTGGACAAGGTGTCGCTGGCATATACGAATTATTGAATTAGATCTAAAATTTTTAGTTATGAGTACTTCAGTAAAGCAAAAAGTGATTAAGGGGGGTGAGTTTCTCATCAAAGAAACAGATGCTTCCGAAATCTTCATTCCCGAAGAATTCTCTGAAGAACAGCTGATGATCAAACAATCCTGTCAGGATTTCCTGGACCAGGAGGTGTACACCAAACTGGAAGAGATTGATAGCATGAAATACCCTGAGCTTATGCCTTCTTTAATGGACAAGGCGGGAGAGCTTGGACTGCTGGGTACTTCAGTTCCTGAAAGATACGGTGGTTTTGGTATGAATTTTAATACCAGCATGTTGGTAGCAGAGGTGCTGGGTGCTGGTCATTCCTTCGCAGTAGCTATGTCAGCCCATACCGGTATTGGTACCTTACCTATTTTGTATTATGGTACTGAAGCGCAAAAGCAACAGTACCTGCCAAAGCTGGCAACCGGTGAATGGAAAGCCGCTTACTGCCTCACAGAACCTGACTCAGGTTCGGATGCCAATGCCGCTAAAACCAAAGCCACGCTGACCGAAGATGGTAAGCATTACCTGATTAACGG
>JANQPK010000369.1 GCA_028289505.1 Cyclobacteriaceae bacterium | reverse complement strand
CAATGATTTCCTTCCGCACTACCTTTTGGTAAAGCAGGAAAACAGTACCCTCTACGATAATTACCGCACCATCTACAATAATTCCGAAATCTATGGCACCAAGACTCATTAAGTTGGCCCAAACATCGAAATAATACATCAGCATGAAGGCAAACAACAAGGAAAGGGGTATGGTTGAAGCCACAATTAGCCCACCCCGCCAATTTCCCAATAGGAATACCAATACAAAAATTACAATTAATGCGCCCTCGGTCAGATTGGTTTTAACTGTTGATGTGGTGTTGTTAATCAGTTCGGTCCGGTCCAAAAAGGGTACTATTTTTACACCTGGAGGAAGGGATTGCTGAATCTCAATCATGCGCTCTTTAACCCGCGCAATAACCTCTTTGGAATTTGCCCCTTTCAACATCAGGATGATACCGCCTACTGCTTCACCAGTACCGTTTTGAGTGAACGCTCCGTATCTTACACCATGCCCAAATCCCACCTTTGCCACATCTTTAACCAATACCGGCACCGCCTCCACATTCTTAACTACTATGTTTTCGATATCAGATAAGCTATTGATTAGTCCCTCTCCTCGGATAAAATTGGCCCGATGATCGTATTCAATATATGCACCGCCAGTATTTTGATTGTTCTGTTCTAATGCGCTGAATATCTCTTCCATACTCAAGCCCATAGCGTTCAATTGGTTGGGATTTACCGAGACTTCGTACTGTTTGACCGCTCCACCAAAAGTATTCACTTCTATCACTCCGGGAACCATCGACATCTGTCGGCTAATAATCCAATCCTGCATGCCACGAAGGTCATAAAGCGAGTATTGGTCCTGATACAAACTGTCTACCTCCAGGGTATATTGATAGATTTCCCCTAATCCAGTAGTGATGGGACCCATAAATGGTCTTCCGAACTCTGGTGGAATATCCTCTCTAATCTGAACAAGCTTTTCAGCGACCAATTGTCTGGGCAGGTAAGCTCCCATACGGTCTTCAAATACGATTGTGACCGCGGATAACCCAAATCGGGATATAGAACGTATTTCCAATACACCTGGTAGATTGGAGAGGGCTAGTTCCACAGGATAGGTAACAAATTGTTCGATGTCTTCGGTACCAAGATTTGGAGTTTGGGTAATTACCTGTACCTGATTATTGGTGATATCAGGTACTGCATCTATGGGAACCTGATTAATACTGAATAATCCACCGATGATTATTGCCAAAGTAAAGACGGCAATCACCAATTTATTATTGATTGAGAAATCAATAATACTATGAATCATAGACTATTACGAGTAAACATGGCAACCATCCTAAGTGGGTAAATTGAATAGATTTGTCAAGTACGCAATGTAGGATTTCAATTTTAATGAGATATGCACTACTCAAAAGCTGAGTTATATCATCAAAATAGCCGGTAGGTACCGGTTAACAGTTAGTCGTCAAACTTCAAAATAGCCACCCCAAAAGGTGCTGTGATACGGTCATCGACCTTGAACCCAAGCCAGGTGCCTTCTTCGAAGGTTCTTTCTTCACCTTGATGGGTTTTACCTGTGAATGGGTCAAACCAGGACACTGAGACTTTCTTTTGTTTCAGAAAGAGTACCGTCCCTGATAGTTGTTCCATTTTTTCAGGAACAAATAGCAACAAAGTGCGATCTCCGTCATATAAACCGTACGAGGTAAAAGCATTCTGCCAGGGCCTTAGCTGGTCAAACTGGTAGGTGCTGAGTAATTTGTGGAAATACCGGTACCACTCAAGATTTGGTTGCTTCTCTTTGGGCAGAGATAATGGGTTATCTACCACCTCATACCAGGATGTATTCTGCCAGTAATAAGTGGTGTAGGCACCGGCAAATGCACATTGATAGTTTCTTCTTAAGCAAGTAGCGGGGTCGGTATAGGCTCCTCCGTCGAAAATCTTGTGCATTGTAGTTTCATAACCCCCATGCTCAATATTAAAGATAGGTTGATTGGGATGCCTTTCCGCTACCTCCAACATCATATTATACACATTGGGTGCCCACTCTTGAATGGATATAAAATCCACTTGCTCCGGGTAGGCCGAACAGTAGTTATAATCGTGAACCGAGACCAGACGCTGATGTGCGTCTAATTTCCTTAAGCGCTGGATACGCTCGGTTATATAACCCATATCATCTCTTCCGTAAGCCAGCGCTTCTTTAGAGATATCCCACACTAAATTAGGGTAAGCCTGATAGCGTTTTACCACGTAGTCAAAATAACGGTTGTCGTCCTCCGACTGTGGTTCTGGCCAGTTAACCTTCTTGTTCCAGACGTATATCATAAGGTGGGCTACCACATTTTGCTGGTTCAAATGGGCAATCACCCGATCCAAGTGCTTAAAAAAATCAATATTCAAAGTACTGTGGTCCGGTTCCTGGTTGGTGCCACCAAAAGGATAAACTTGGGGTTCTGCATAATTGTGTTCCGGACTTATCTTATCTCGTTCTCCCCAAGCTGCATCGTATGCATAAACATTCATCACCACCTGATTGAAGCCATGCGCTTTTATGGTTTTGATGATTTGATGCGTTTTTGGGATATCTTCAGGGTTTTCAGCATCCAATGCAAAAAGCCAATCCAGCTCATAGGCCATCAACTGATAGGAAGTGCCATCTTCATAAATAAAACGGGTTCGATTATCCTCTGGAATCACCAAGGGACCGTGTTGGTCCCCATCTTTTGGTCCCACTTCTACCACACCGCTTTTCCCATCCAGTGTGCGTTCTGTAGATTGTACCTGATACTTCCAGGAGCCTTCATAAGGCAAGGCATAACGGATCACCCAATTGCGATCATCATTATAGAAACCTGGTATCTCCAAGCTGGTGCCATTGGAATGGATAAATATTGCCCTCAGTGTGACTGCAAAGGGATCTGTTCTTATCTTTCTTGATTTAAGTTTTATTTCTCCAACATCCCACTTACCAACTGATTGGGCGCTTATGGAGCCTATAAAAACCAATAGAATACAGCAGTAGTTGAACAATACCTTAAAACCTCTCATAATCTCAAATATTAAGATATTAATAGTAGGATACCTATATTATCTATTAAAAATTACCCCATGAATAGAAGACATTTTGTCAAAACCACTTCCGGCATAATGGTGGTACCGTGGTTGCCCAATTTAGTAATAGAAGATTTGCATAATTCGTCGCTGGTCGAACAATTGATTATGATCAACGATAGCAAAGTTGCCGGTAGGATGGAATCACAAATAAAGGATCCAGATCACCGATGGTATGGTGGCAGCCCCAATCAATACGATATTCCCAATGCAGGGTCCAGTTGCGCCTTAATCAGGGACCTGAGCTGTGCCTACTGCTCCAACAGTTCCGATTACTATCTATCAGATGAAGTGATAAATGCAGTTAACCTGGCGAGTCAATACCTACTCAATATACAATACGAAGATGGCACTGTAGATCTACACACTACCAATTTCCATTCAACCCCAGATACTGCTTTCAGGGTAGAGCCTTTGGCCTACAGTTACCATCTGCTTAACCGACTGGAACATCCACCAATCGCAGTGTTGACTAAACTTAAGGCTTTCTTACAAAATGCTGGTCAAGCACTAACGATAGGAGGGATCCACACCCCTAATCACCGATGGGTGGTCTGTATGGCACTGGCACATATACACCACCTATTCCCTGATCAGGCGTACTTGGACCGGGTAGATCAATGGTTAAGTGAAGGAATTGATATCGATGAGGATGGTCAGTATACCGAAAGAAGCACCACTGTTTATAGCCCTGTGGTTGATAAATGCCTCATCACAGTGGCCAAACTATTGGACAAAGAGGCGCTTTTCGAACCAGTCCGTAAAAACCTGGAAATGAGCCTATATTACCTGAGGCCCAATTTTCAAGTATCCACTGAGGCCTCCGGAAGGCAAGATCGCTATCAAATTGGCACAGCAGTACGGTATTATTACCCATATCGCTTTATGGCCCTTAAGGATGACAACGGTCGCTTTGCCAGAGTAACCAGGGTGCTTGAATCCGACTTAGCCTCGATCTCACATAATCTGATGTATTTGTTAGAAGATGCATCATTACAAAATAAATTACCTGATAATCAGTCTCTTGATACAGACTTTGTCAAGTACTTTAAAGGTTCCTCACTAGTACGGATTAGAAGGGGCGATAAGGATGCCACTGTATTATCAGATAACACCTTGTTTTTTAGCTTTTTCAAAGGGAATGCAGCTTTAACCGGTATGCGGTTGGCATCGGCATTTTTTGGCAAAGGTCAATTCAAAGCAGATGCTTTGGAGATTAAGGAAAACCGCTATCGTCTAAGCCAGTATTTGGAAGGGCCATATTATCAACCCCTAGAAAATGGAACTTTTTTAGGCACTCAAGAGGATTTCTCTAAACAACGGGCTGACAGTAGAGTACAGTCGGAAGTACAAAAGTTGTCAACGGTGATAACCATCACGGAGCAGTTAGGTCAATTCATAATAAATATCGATATCAGCGGTACTGACAATGTTCCGGTTGCCTTGGAATTGGGTTTCCGTAAAGGGGGGAAGTTAACCGGGGTAATTCCCATAGAAGGTTTGGAAGATGCATATTTATTGAATCAAGGTTATCTGGAGTACCGTGATGAGAAGAATACCATTACCGTAGGACCCGGTCAGGCAGCGCACAAGTGGGCCCAGCTGCGTGGAGCTTTGCCCAAAATGAATGGTCCAAGCGTCTACATCACCGGATATACGCCGGTTAACTGGAACTTGGAAGTATCCTGACCATCAAAATCTATAGAAAAAGAATCTAAGCTTTATCAAGCAGGCGGCTTTGAAAGAATTCCTTCCATTTGCTGGTTAAATTGGGTGCGTTGACCGCTTTTTCTAATAGTGTTTGGTTATCTTTTTCCAGGGTATACAAACGGGAAACTTCAGCTATTTTCAGACCATAACCATCGCCACCTGTCACTGCCACAGGTTGGTCAGCTTCAATGATTCCTTCTTTCAATACTTTTAAATAGAACCCGCTGCGATTGGCCTCAAGAAAAGCTTTAATAAATCCCGGATCTCCCATTTTTATACCCAGCTTGAAGCAGGGCATACGAGGTATGGTTACCATAAATTCTACATCACCTATTCTCAAGATATCACCCACATTGATTTCCGATTCCAGCAACCCTATGGTGGTAAGGTTTTCTCCAAACAAGCCTGCGGAAAATTCTCTTTGTGGATATTGGTCACTCCAAAAGTTGAAATGTTCATTAGGGTACAGGTAAACGGCTTTATCAATGCCACCGTGCACGCTTAAATCGGCTTGTTGGTCACCCTGCAAGCCTAATTTTGATACCTGCACCGCACCGGTAATGGGCTTCTTAAAAATTCCAGTGCTAACCGTTCTTCCTTGATAATGCACTTCACGGGCTAGACTCACATTTATTGATATCAGTTGCATAGGTGTCGGTTATCAATATAATCCTGTTTTACCACTAACCTCAATCTTTCCATACTGTTGGTAGTTGTATACTAGCTTCCAACTGGCCTGTTGCTGGCTAATTTCTGATTGTAAAAGTTGCACCCCCGGGCCATCAGGCGCTGCAATCTGATACTCCAGTTCCAACACCTCAGCGCTGTTGGGTGGCAGGCTCTTAGCGATTTGATTATCATCGTAGTCGATGTACTGTGTATCCTTTAATTGCAGATTGAGATCAGCGGGGTGGTCCAGTTGATTGAAAACTGTCAACTTCAGCGTATGTCTTCCAACAGGATCCTCCCTATCTAACTTGCTATCCACCCGTACCACTTTATTCTGTAGGGTAAGTTCCAGGTTCTTTTCAATATCCTCTTTTTGGAAATCTTTATCAAAAATGCCATACAACATCAGATTTGCCAATATAGGCCCATCGTCAGTCATGGTAACCCACAACACATGGTCGAACTGTCCAAATACCGGCCCCCGAAGCGCACTACCACCCCCGGTAGTGGCCAGGGTGATATAATCGCTGTTGTCGATCTGTTGATAAGTATAACGATGGATATGCCCGGCAAAGACAGTATGTTTTCGATCCTTTAACCAACCTTTTACTTCCGGCCATCCACTTTGTG
>JANQPK010000362.1 GCA_028289505.1 Cyclobacteriaceae bacterium | reverse complement strand
TGCTCCTGTGGTGGTGGCTGTATGTCCTGGGCAAAATAGAAATAGCCTAGAAGTAACAGAGAGATCAGGATTAGTCCTGTGACTTGATTCTTATCCATTTTGGATTACCTAATTATGTGGTTTTTCCTTTGTGCTCTAAAGCAGCCTTGACAAATTTAACAAAAAGCTTGTGAGGATTTAGTACGGTGCTTTTAAGTTCGGGATGGTATTGCGTTCCAATAAACCACGGGTGATCTTTCAGTTCCACCGTCTCTACCAGGTTGGTCTCAGGGTTAAAACCAGACATAATCATACCGGCTTTTTCAAATTTAGGCAGGTATTTATTGTTAAATTCATAGCGATGTCGATGTCGTTCTGATATCTTGGTTCTACCGTATGCTTGATGAATCTTTGTTCCTGATTTAAGCCGGCATTGATAAGCACCCAGTCTCATGGTGCCCCCTTTATTAATTACTTTTTTCTGATCCTCCATCAGGTCAATTACCAGGTTTTTGGAACCATTATCCATTTCTTTGGAAGCGGCATCCCTTAAACCCAGTACATTGCGGGCAAACTCAATCACTGCACACTGCATCCCCAGACAGATGCCGAAATAAGGAACCTGATTTTCCCGGGCAAATTTAGCAGCCTCCATTTTTCCAGTCATACCCCTTTCCCCAAAACCGGGAGCAACCAAAATGCCGTTCAAGTTACCCAAGAGGTCATTCACGTTATCCGCACTAATAGTGTCTGAGCTAATATAGCGCAAGTGAACCCTGCATTCATTTTCTGCGCCTGCATGTACGAAAGCTTCAGAGATAGATTTATAGGCATCTGGAAGCTCTACATATTTTCCCACTAATCCGATTTCAACCTCGTCAGTGGGGTTTTTGTGCCTTGCCAGGAATTCCCGCCATGAAGCTATTCGCACCTCGGATTTAGTGCCCAGTCTCAGTTTTGACAGCACCCTTTCATCCAGTTTTTCCTTTCGCATATTTAGCGGAACATCGTATATGGTATCCGCATCAATCGCCTGGATAACGGAGTTATAGTTTACATTGCAAAACAGTGCAATTTTCTTTCTCAAATCTACCGGTAGTGGTTTTTCTGATCTACATACTAGAACGTCTGGTTGAACCCCAGCTTCCAATAACTGCTTAACAGAATGTTGTGTGGGCTTGGTCTTGAGCTCACCTGCGGCACTTAAATAGGGCACCAGGGTTAGGTGGATTACTACCAAATTATTTAGACCAACATCCCAACGAAACTGTCTCAAGGCTTCAATGAAAGGAAGAGACTCGATATCTCCCACACAGCCGCCAATCTCTGTGATGATGATATCATAGTTTTTGTCGTTTCCCAGTGCCTGAAAATTTCGCTTAATTTCATCAGTAATATGAGGAACTACCTGAACAGTTTTCCCCAGAAAGTCACCTTTGCGCTCCTGAGTGATAACATTGTAATAGATTCTTCCGGTGGTAACATTGTTAGCTTGTGAGGTACCTACATTCAGAAATCGCTCGTAGTGACCAAGATCCAGGTCCGTTTCGGCCCCATCATCGGTTACATAACACTCCCCATGTTCATAAGGATTCATGGTTCCTGGGTCTACATTTATGTAGGGATCAAACTTTTGGATAGTAACAGAGAAACCTCTGGCCTGAAGCAATTTGCCGAGAGAGGCTGAGATGATCCCTTTTCCCAGTGAGGACGTCACTCCTCCGGTAACGAATACATATTTGGTTGAACCCATAAGTAGCTCTGAGGAAGATAATTACCTATGGGGCTCAAAGTTACAAAGATTTTCCGGTTTATATAACTCTTTTTGACCAGTGCCCGATCAGCGCTACGGTTATTCGAAATTCAATAAAAGCTTTTGTATTATGTACCATCATAGTGCGAAAATCTGTCAAGCTAATCCCTTGCGACTTTAGGTTTTCAGTGAATATTCTCAGTCCATCAGCAGGGATGACATTTCCTGACTGGCCCAAATGGGTGGTCAGTACAAAATGCTCAGCTCCCAGGGGTTTTATGATGGCAGCAATGCAGTGCCGTGATGCCCCCGGTTTCTGCTTGAGCATCAGAATCGAACGCAGGTAACTAGACGAACTTGCTAAACCTTGGAGAGAGTTTAGCCATACACATGAAGGTCCGATGCTCCCAGTAACAGATTGATATTTGAGGCTGATTGAGGTATTTGACTGAAACATGGAGATGCCAGAATAGCCAGAGTAAAACAGCAAACAACTTTCATGCTTAGGGTTTTGGTAGTGAATAGAGATTAGCATAAGAACCCTTCAAAAATGATTGTTCTTGTTGCCTGATTGTCAGGATCCGCCCTGTAATCCCAATCCAATATTTGAACCTTAATATCTAAGAATTCATGCTGAAAAGATGAAATAACTTATGAACTGTCATCCGGGGTTACCTCCAAATATATAATTATTACAATATTTCATATGAAAATACAGATAATTCTAGCATGGTTTAGGTTTCAAGGCCTGCTACCAGACAAGGATCAGAAGCATAGGAGCTATCCCGACCCGCGATATGATCGCTAAAGTCTCGTGTGTACTGTTTGCCTCTGTTTTCGCCAATATAAGAAGCCTAAAATCATAAAATTTGGTTCTTGTTTTTGAGTCACTCCTAAATAAAAAGGATCATTAAGTACCATTTGCCGATGAAAAAGAGAATTATCCAGTTCTTGTTATGTGCAGGTGTTCTGTTCGTTTCCGGCTCTTTATCAGCTCAAAATTGTGTGATTACTGGTAAGGGTAACGACATTGTTCCGTTTACCTTATGTGCTCCTGTGGACGTGGAATGGGATGTGTCTTATTCCGGAGTGAACCATGGTGGAGCTACGGTGGAGATTTTTATAGATTGGGACGACGGCACTACTGACTTAGTGCCAGCGGCTGAGACCAATCCGGCGATCAATAGATGGGAGGTTTTTGATGTACCTCATACCTATCCCGAAGGAGGTAATCAATGTACCTATAACCCAGAGGCTTTCTTAGTAATCAACGGTACTATTTGTACCAGTACAGGTCAGGAGCAGATCGTAACCGTATGGGATACTGATGACGAAAATGGTGGTGACATTCGGGTAGACCCTGTGGAGTATCGGGTTTGTGTAGGGCATGCTGCATCAGTTACCTTCGATGACAACAGTAACTTCAACTGTGTACCTCCGGACGAAAATGACAATCCTAATATTGACAACAGATGGATCCAGTGGATCTATGGAACTGGTAATCCGGGCAATAGAATTGCTGGTATACAAGTTGGAGGCAGCAGCCCCGGCTATCCATTTTCTGGTGCCATCGACTACCGACCTGCGCCTTTAACCGGACCATGGTCAACTAGCAGTGTTATCTCTGTTCCGGGAACTACCACAGTAGCAGATATTGGAAGACAGTTTGAGGTGACTTTGAACAATTGGAACCAATGTAATCCCTATCCCGATTCGTTACCGGTATTCGAAACTGCCAGAATTGTCTTGGTAGCCGCTCCTATCCCGGATTTCCTGACCAAGAAAAATGATCGAGATGGCATTGTAACCGACAAGTTCTGTGCAGGCGAACAGGTATATTTTGATAATGAAACCGTCTGGCCGTCGGGTTCTGATGCCGGTTATCAGTGGACCATGTATGACGGTCCTACTTCCTCAGATCCAGTAGTTTGGAGCGGTAGCAGAAGAAATCCAAGGAGATCCTTCGACAACCCAGGTATTAAGTTGATCGAACTAGTGGCTACAGATGGCAACGCCGCCGGGAGTTGCGATGAAGTAATTCAAAAAACCATAGAAATTATAGCTGCTCCTATTGCCCAAATTCAAATCAATAGCGAGCCATTAAGTGTAGATACAGTGCTCTTTTGTGAGGACCAGTTCGGTACTAATCTGGTCACTTTTACAGATCAATCTGCAGCGGCTACTGCCAATACCGCACACGTATTTGAGTTTTTCGATGAGAATATGAATCTGGTATTAAAGGACTCAGTAGTAGGTTCCGCTTCAGGGCCGTTTACACAACCTTATACAGCGCCTGGGGTCTACAGTTCAGTACTGACCCTGACCGATAAAGATACGGACTGTCAATCCTCCGATACCGCAGTGGTAATCATTACGGCCTTGCCTCGGGCCAGCTTTATACCCAATAATGCAGGTGTATTATGCGCCGCGGATTCGGTATTTTTTGATGATATCAGTACCAACTTTACTACGGTACCCAGTGGTTTTGTGGCAGATACCATCAATACCTGGAGATGGTGGTTCGATTACGATTTTAATCCTTTGAGTTCACCTGATTTAGTGATTAACAGTGGTAATAGTGGAGATATATCCCACATCTTTCCCACTGCCAAAGACTACGTGGTAAGGTTGGAAGTAGAGTCTGCCAATGGTTGTACCGACGATACGGTAATGACGGTAACGGTCAACCCAGTTCCAGATGCCACTTTCACAGCGGCACCTAGATCCGGTTGTTCACCTCTAATTACCACACTTACCAATACCAGTGCACCACAGGCAGCCGGTGTGACCATCGATCGTTACACTTGGACCGTCTATGATGCCGCAGGTACGGTAATCGATCAGATAGACCAGCCCACAGAAGATACGCTGGCTTATACCTTTATTAATACCTCACCAGATTTTGACGCCAAATACGCAGTGACCTTAACTGCGGTGGATGCCAGTGGTTGTGAAACTACCAGTGCAGCAGATTCGATAACGGTATTCCCAAGCCCTATCATCAGCTTTACCTCAGATGACTACAACCCATTTAACAACAACTGTGCGCCAGTAAGTGCAACCTTTGATGTGGACAGCATTTTCCACGCCACCAACAACGTAAACACCTATTACTGGATTGTCGATGATGGCGCAGGAACGGTAGATACTACAGCGGTACCTGGAACTGTTGACTCGTTCCTGTACAGTCAGTTTATAAACGTTGGCATTAATATAAAGCTGTATACCGTAACCCTAACCGCCATCCTCAATACCGGAGGTTGTGTGGTGCCGTTTAGCCAGCCAATTATTGTACATCCGGTACCAGTTTCAACCTTCACCGCTACTCCGGTGGAAAACTGTGACTTTATACAATTTGCCATGGAAACCGATCAAAAGGCCGGTATTCTGGTTTATGATTGGGAGTTCTCAGAAGTGCCTTCAAACAACCCATTACTAGATGATAGTTTTGATTTGACTTTTGAAAGGCCTGAACCGAATGAACCGGATTTATTGGTTGATGTCAGCTTAGTATTGACCAATACCTCAAGTTGTGTCAGTGATACCACTAGACAGACTTTGGTTGTTCCTAGGAAACCATTTGTGGATGTTCAACTGGATTTAGCTGGAAACGATCAAGGTTGTGTGCCCTATATGGCCAATTTCAGAAATTCAACTGCTACTTACCCGGCAGGGACCACCTTTGAATTGTGGGTGACCTTTGGTTTGAATGATCCGGTACAGGTCACACCAACCACAGGTAATCTGTTCAACAATTTCAGCTATGAGTTTACCCAATTTGGAGACTATAAAGTGGAGTTAAGAGCAGTGGAGCCTACCAATGGATGTCCGTTTGGTGACGAAGTATTTGTTACCGTACACCCTGCACCTCCGGCAAGGTTCTTTACTCCGATTTCTAGTGACTGTGCTCCGTTTGACGCGATATTCTTTGATGACTCAAATGATACCACTATTGTAAACAGAACCTGGAGGGTTACCGGACCTGGAGTAAATGACGTGTTTGTTTACAATACCAAGCAGGACTTTACCTACACTTTCGTAAATAATTCAACCGCACCCATCGATTATGATGTTTCCCTTACCGTGGAGAATAGCTTTGGTTGTACTGATACCAGGACTGAGACCATTACTGCTTTCCCACAATTGCAGCCAGCGTTTGTAGTGACTCCAAGGACTCAAATATTGCCCAGTTCAACGGTGACCATTACCGATACTTCACCGTCCAATAACTGGAATTACCGATGGGATTTTGGCGACGGTAATTTCTCTACTGACCCCAATACCAGTTCCTACACATATGCGACTTTCGGTGTTTACCCCATTACCTTGGAGGTAACAGATCCGGTTTCTAATTGTATCGGTATTTACCGCGATACTATTGAAATTATCGCCATTCCACCAGTAGTAGATTTTGTCTACGATGTGCCTAATGGATGTGCCCCTCTGACGGTGAATTTCACCAACATGTCACAATATGCCAGCCCTGGTACTTACCAGTGGGATTTTGGAGATGGTATTGGAACTTCAAGACAGCAGAATCCAACCTACACCTATTACGATCCAGGAGTATATTCTGTATCTCTTTCTGCTAGTAACGAATTGGATTCGGTAGTCACGGAAAGAAAAGAATTTATAATAGAGGTATTCCCTGAAGTAAGAGCGAATTTCTCTGTACGACCTGAAATAGTCTATTTACCTGGAGAAGAGATCCAAACGGTAAACCGAAGTGAATTCGGGGATTCCTACTGGTGGGATTTTGGAGATGGTAATAGTTCTACTGAGTTCGAACCGAGGCATCGATATCAGGAGGCGGGCTACTACGATATTACCTTGATTGTGACTAGCCAGTTTGGTTGTAGTGATACCTTAACTATTGAAAAGGTAGTTTTTGCGGACGATGGAGGAAAATACCTGATACCAAATACTTTCACACCTAACGGAGATGGCAAGAACGATACCTTCCTACCCGAGTTGTTTGGCGTAACCAATTTCCATATGGAAATCTACAACAGATGGGGTGAACTGCTTTATGAGACGAATGATCAGAATGCAGGATGGGATGGTATTTATAAGGGGCAATTGTCATCACAAGATGTGTATGTGTACAAGGTGAAAATGAAGTTCCTCAGTGGAAATAGTGTGGTACGAACCGGAGATGTTACGCTACTCCGGTAGCTAAAATTAAACCTGAATATGAAAAAGTATCTAGGTATATTATTCCTGATTACGATAATGGGCTGGTCTGATATTAGTGCACAAGACCCACATTTTTCTCAATATTATGCTGCACCCTTGTATCTAAATCCCGGTTTTACTGGGACCACCAAACAGCATCGTTTTATCAGTAATGTGCGGGTTCAATGGCCAGCTATTTCCCAGACCTATACCACTTATGCCGCTTCCTACGATCATTTTAAACCAAGTTTGAATAGTGGTTTTGGAGTACTGGCAACTACTGATAAAGCCGGTTCTGCAGATTTAAGATCAACTAATATCGCTGCTTTGTATTCCTACAAAGTGCAGCTTGCCGAGAAATGGGTAGTGAGCCCCGGGGTTTATATCGGCTATGGAATCAGAGATTTGAACTTTAATAAGTTGGTGTTCGGAGACCAGCTTGATATCACGGATAACAGGATTTTTGATGATACCATAGATCCCATTCGGAATGCCTTTAATAACGTTAGTTATTTTGATTTTGGCTCTGGCATAGTGGTGTACAATGAGAAGTTCTGGGGTGGTTTTTCGGTCTATCACATGAATGAACCCAATCATTCCCTGTTAGATGAGGAGAGCATTCTTCCTATGAAGTACTCTTTACATGCAGGTGTGAGAATACCGCTGTACAATGGTCCTTTAAAAAAGGAAAAAGAGGCTAGTTTAGCCCCCAGTTTTATTTACAAGAAGCAAGGAAAGTTTGACCAACTTGACCTGGGTCTACACTTTAGATATGATCCTATCATTGCCGGTTTCTGGTATCGCGGTATTCCAATCCAACAAAATATTAATGACAACGTCAACCACGATGCGGTTACCTTCATGTTTGGACTGAGATACAAACAGTTTGAATTTGGCTATAGTTTTGACATGACAGTTTCCAAGTTATCTGCTCACACAGGTGGTGCCCACGAATTTGCCATTAATTATCAATGGGCCAATGTTGATGATGGTAAGCACCGCAAGAAAAGAAGGGAGAAATTCATTCCTTGTCCTACATTCTCCAACAAGCTTTAGTACTCTTCTGGTAGGTGAGGTTTTGCCAGGTTATTATTGGCACAATTCAATTAAATGATAATTTTGCTCTGTAGCAATCATGCTTCAGAGTGGTTGATTTCAAACAATATATTAGCAATACCGAAGTATTGGAGGTGGTGAAGAGGGCTGCTGAAAACCTGGATTATTCGGTGTACCTGGTGGGGGGATTTGTGCGAGATGTGGTACTGGGAAAATCCAGTAAGGATATTGATCTGGTTTGTGTTGGTAGTGGTATCAAACTTGCCAGGGAAGTAGCCAACTTGTGCGACCAGCCAACCAAGGTTAGCATTTTCAAGAATTTTGGTACTGCTATGTTAAATCTCCAGGGTTTTGAGCTAGAATTTGTGGGTGCCAGAAAGGAGTCCTATCGCAAAGATTCCAGAAAGCCCATCGTGGAAGACGGTACTTTGGATGATGATTTACGCAGACGGGATTTTACCATGAACGCTATGGCCATTAGCCTAAATAAGACGGACTACGGTGATTTGTTGGATCCTTTTGATGGCATTCAGGATATTAACAAGAAAACCATCAGAACTCCTCTTGATCCTGAGATCACGTTTTCCGACGATCCTTTGAGAATGATGCGAGCCATCCGGTTTGCTACTCAATTGGAGTTTGATATTGAAGCGGACACCTTTCATGCCATAGACCACAATGCCTCCAGGTTAAACATTGTTAGTAAAGAACGTATCACAGAAGAGCTCAATAAGATCATTCTGGCCGATCAACCTTCTTACGGCTTTAAACTATT
>JANQPK010000323.1 GCA_028289505.1 Cyclobacteriaceae bacterium | reverse complement strand
ATAAAGGTCCCCAATCCAGGAGCGGCCGTGTGGATGCAAGCACACCGGCGCATGATGAATATCATTAAATACCCTGCGGCCAATGGTTTTCCAGCGATCTTCTAATTCTCCATAGTACTGCCCATCACCACCAAGCAACCATACTACCTGATTGCCACCGTAGCGCGCCACCATATACTTGGCCAGCAGCACCGCTTCATCTACTGGCAGATGATAACCCGGACTCAGATGCCTTCCCTGACCCTTGGGTAAGGCCCAAAGAATCACCGGAGCCGCCAGCAAGCCAAATTCATTGATGCGATCAACTTTCTGATCTAGATACTGAAAAAACTCTGGATTAATTGAAATTCGGCCACTTCCTGAATAAGCTTGCTGACCCAGGCTGTTGACCTCTGCCCCTCTCCATTGAGTGGTCACAAATTGAACCGTGTTGTAATGATGATCAACCCGATGCTGCAGGTATTGATCCCATTCTTCCTCGGTTGATTTTAAGGCCCCATTCCAGGCAGTACAGGCGGTCCAGAAGAAAGGGGTGCCATCATGATGAGACAAGTAATAGTTACCGGGCTGGTGTATTATACTACCATGCTGATATATCGCCAAATTACTTTGGTTCTCAGCACAGCTAAAGGTCCCTGTTTGCCGGTGTAAACCCGTATTTAAGGTATCGGAGCAGAAAGTAGCATAAGTCCAGTCCCCCAATTCATCTGGAGAAAACCTAAGTTTCCAATTAGTACCGCCATCCCAAAACCCGTTGATGCGCAACTCTCTGCCGGTGGGAGACTTAAAAACTGCATAAAAATCCTGAACCTGGTAAATCGGTTCTGAGTAGGTGCTGGAACTTGTAAAATTGATTTGATATTTTGACCATTGAGGAACGGAATCTTGCCCGAAACACCATGAGGTCAAAAATATCAGTGAAAAAACAATAAGGAAATTTTTGGACAATGTCGTCATAATTGATAAAGCATTCACAATAATAAAGGTAACCATCAAATCTTCAAATCTTCATGTTCATGATCTCATCCCCTAAATTCGCTTTCTCAAAGTACTCTATAATGCCCCTTTTTTTACCACCTACTTGCAGAAAGTATCAAAAGTGCTGCTGATTGCGCTGCTGTTATTGCCAAGCATCTAATTATACAGTCAGGATACTCAAAAAATAAACCTGTCATTGGTTTTTGTGATTTGCTTGACGGTTGGATTTTTGAGTTTGGCACTTAATTGGAGTTTGGCTTTTGTTATTTGATATTTACCCAGATGAATCCATTACAACTATTTAGTGACTATATGAAAGTGACAGGGGCTCCTTCCCTGGAAGATCCACAGGGTCCTGATCCAAAACTAACTGGTAAAAGGTTGGGAGTAGTGAATTCCGGTAGCTGGATTAACCTGTTCAGCTCCTATTTTGGGAAGAAAATGCTGCCAGGGGTTAAGATTCTGAACGCCGGTAACGAAGCGGTTCAACTTAATTTTATGAACGCCTATCACATAGGGAAGGCCTGTCCACCACAGGTCAATATCGATTTGTTCACCCAATATGCCGAGCAACTTTACAAACTGTACCAGGTGGATGCGATCCTGATTTCCTGTAGCACCATGAACCGGGCCTATGGTCAGGTTTCTGAGCATATGAGGCAATTCGATGTTCCAGTGATCCAGATCGATGAAGCCATGATGGAGGAGGCCGTGAATACCAATGGCAAAATCCTGGTGGTAGCCACTCACGGACCCACAGTTAAAAGCACCCAGGACTTACTGCTGGAAACTGCTGGCCGACTGGTCAAGCAAGTGGACTTTGCAGGGGCTACTGTGGAAGAGGCTTTTGAACTATTAAGTGCAGGCAATATCAAAGCTCATAATGAAGTGATCGCTGATGCCATCAGACAGGCTACAGCGAAGGAAAAAATTGACATTGTAGTACTGGCTCAAATGTCAATGTCGGTATTTACCTTTAGTTACCCTGATGCCGAGGCAGAGTTTGGGGTGAAGGTCCTCAATAGCGGAGAAACAGGTTTTGCCAGAGCAGGTGAGGTACTGAGACTGCGTCACTAAGGATTCCACCTAAATCCTCCGGTCCAGAAAAATGTCTTGGATTGACTGATTCAGTTCTTTTTGGGCCATAACGTGGACCAATAAAATGAGGCTGAGTAATTTTTCCACTTTCTTCAAATCTTTCCGGTGCGCTTTTCAGTTTAACTAGTAGTTAGACACCAATCAATTGGAAAAACATAAGATCATAAGCCTGTATTTGGACTACCTGAAAACCGCAGAGAAAGCCCCTGGTTGGGTATTCAGGTTTACTGAAGCCACATCAGTTAATAAAGAAGACTTTTACTCACATTTTGAGGATATCACTGATCTGGAGTCACAGATCTGGTCGCGGCAAATTGAGGCCACTCTTGAGGTACTGTCCAGCGACCCCGGTTATCCAGACTATACAGCCAGAGAGAAGTTGCTGGCTTTTTACTATACCTTGCTGGAAGTACTTAATGACCAAAGTCAGGCATTGAGTTTAATGCTCAACCGTTCAATGATTCCAGGTACTGCTCCCGCTGCTCTTACCCACTTTAAACAAAGCTTTTCAAAATTTGTACAGGAATTGATTCAGACAGGACTGGAAACCACCGAGATCGAGAACCGGCCATTGGTAACATCCTATTACGGCCAAGCGCTTTGGCTCCAGTGTCTTTTTTTATTGCGATTTTGGAAAAATGACCAATCCTCTCAACGATTAGCTACAGACGAAGCGGTGGAACGATCAGTAAACCTTCTATTTGATCTGGCAGGCCACACCCCAGTTGATGCTGCCATAGGTTTCAGCAGGTTTATATATAGAAATAAAAAATCCCTCTTATAATGAAAGAACAAAAGCAGATCCCTACCGGTAAGGTGAAAAGAGCGGCAAAGTACCTGGCTACCGGGGCCAAGGTGGGCAGAAACTATGCTGGACACTATGCTAAAAAGATCTTATCCGGCTCAGCGGATGAAGGCGTATTGCATGAAAAAAACGCACAGGATATTTACGATTCGCTATCGGAACTTAAAGGAAGTGCACTCAAGGTCGCTCAGATGCTCAGCTTAGACAGCAATGCATTACCGGCTGAATACCTGACCAAATTTGCCGAGGCTCAATACAGCACCCCTCCTCTTTCATTTCCACTAGTGGTGAATATGTTTAGAAGATCCTTCGGGACAGGTCCTTTGTCCATCTTCGATACCTTCACCAAAAATGCGGTGAATGCCGCTTCTATGGGTCAGGTACACAAGGCTACTAAAAATGGATTGAAGCTGGCGGTCAAAGTGCAGTACCCCGGAGTCTCAGATAGTGTAAAGTCCGACTTGAAGGTAGCTGCTATGGTGGCAAAAACCGTACTGAAATTGAATCCGGCAGAGATCGATTTCTATATGGAAGAAGTGGAACTCCGCCTGTTAGAAGAAACGGATTACAGCCATGAATTAAAGCGATCCCTGGAGCTTAGCTCACTGAGTAAAGATCTTGACAATATACATTTTCCAGAGTATTACCCTAAGTGGTCGTCAGACACTATTCTCACCATGCAGTGGATGCCAGGAGTGCATCTGGGTAGTTTTATGGAACAACAACCCAGTCAATCTTTAAAGAACAAGGTGGGACAGGCGCTATGGGACTTTTACCAGTTCCAGATCCATCAACTTAAGACTTTACACGCAGATCCTCATCCAGGCAATTTTATTATACGCGAGGATGGTTCGGTGGCCGTGATTGATTTCGGTTGTACTAAGCAATTGCCAAAAGAGTTCTACAGTTCTTATTTTAAACTATTGGATCCCAAATCTTTCAGGGTACACCAACATAGAGATGAATTATTCAAGGAGCTAGGGTTCATTCATGATCAGGACAGTGAGGCTGAAAGGAAGTTTTTTACGGAATCCATAACCGAAACCATTGAACTGCTGGGTAGACCCTTTTACGAACCCAGCTTTGATTTTGCCGATAAGGGCTATTTTGATAAGATCTATGCATTAGGACAAGAGCTCTCCAAGTCTCAAGTGTTGCGAAACTCGAAACAGGCCCGCGGTTCTAAACACGCGCTGTACCTGAATCGAACCTATTTCGGGCTGTATAATCTTTTGCATCAGCTTGAAGCCGAGGTGGAAACACGAAAATATTTACCCCAAATTGCCTAAATAAAGTACAAACAATCTAGCTTCTAGCTTCTATCCTCTAGCTCTTAGCTCTTAGCTTCAACACCTAAGCCAGGATGGCCTTGACTACATTACCGTGTACATCGGTCAGCCGGTAGCGTCTCCCCTGGTGTTTGAATACCAGCTGCTCATGATCAATGCCCATTAAGTGCAGGATAGTGGCCTGGAAATCGTGTACATGTACTGGATCCTTAACCACGTTGTAACCAAATTCATCGGTTTCACCATAGCTAATACCCGGTTTGATCCCTCCTCCAGCCATCCAGGCGGTAAAACAACGAGGATGATGATCGCGCCCATAGCGGTCACCAACGTCCAAACCCTGTGAGTAGTTGGTACGGCCAAACTCTCCTCCCCATATCACCAGGGTATCTTCAAGTAAGCCTCGTTGCTTCAGGTCCATTACTAAACCAGCCGAGGCCTGGTCGGTATCGCGGCATTGCATAGCCAGGTGTTCCGGTAAATCATTGTGGTGATCCCAGCCTTGATGGTACAGTTGAACAAATTTTACGTCGCGTTCAATCAACCGTCTTGCCAGCAGGCAGTTGGCTGCATAGGTACCTGGAATTCGAGACTCCGGTCCGTACAGTTCAAAAACTGATTCGGGTTCGTCTGATATATCCATTATTTCAGGTACCGAAGTTTGCATGCGGTAGGCCATTTCATATTGTGCAATCCGGGTACGAACCTCAGGATCCCTGACCTCATGGTGATAAAGCTCATTCAGTTGATCCAGATAATCCAGTACATTTCTTCGATCTGCTCCCTCAATCCCCTCAGGGTTGCTGAGGTACAGCACTGGATCCTTGCCTGATCGGAATTGTACCCCCTGATGTAGTGAAGGTAAGAAGCCACTACCCCATAATCTAGCAGCCAAAGGCTGTGCTGCCGCCACCCTACCGGTACCTTTGGAAAGCAAAACGCAGAAGGCGGGCAGGTTTTCATTATCACTTCCCAGCCCATAACTCAGCCAAGCACCCATGCTAGGACGACCACTTTGTTGTGATCCTGTTTGAAAAAAGGTCATGGCAGGATCGTGGTTGATGGCCTCTGTGTGCAAGGATTTTACAAAACACAGATCATCAACTATTTTAGAGGTATAGGGAAGCAAATCACTGACCCAAGCTCCACTTTGTCCATGTTGACGGAATGTTGCTACTGCTCCCTGTAATGGAAACGAAGGTTGGTTGGCGGTCATCCCTGTAAGGCGCTGACCCATACGTACTGAAGCCGGAAGCTCTTCACCTTGTCGTTCTTTCAACAACGGTTTGTAGTCGAATAACTCCATTTGAGCTGGTCCACCACTTTGAAACAGGTAAATTATACGTTTGGTACGTGGAGAAAAGTGCGGTAGTAATTTTGCAGGGATCTCATCCGCTAGATGTGGTTTAGAAAAGCAACCAGGTAGCAGGGTACTCAAAGCTGCCACTCCAATGCCAGTTCCGGTCCTGGATAAGAAATGTCTCCTGGTCATTTGCATCCCCATATGATGATCTTCAAGTATATGCATGGACTATCCCTTCAATATGGTTTCTGATAGATTCATTATGGTATTGGCCACCACGGTATAAGCCGCTAATTGTATCATGTCCAATTCACCTTCAGTGGGGTACTCCCCTATTAAGAGCAGGTCCTGAGCTCGCTGCGGCTCCTGGCTGAAAACCTCCAATTGATCCTGCAATAGTTGCTTCAATAAGCTCAACTCCTTCTCGCTGGGAGTTCGTGAAGTGGCTAACCTGAATGCAAATTGGATTCTATCCTGGTCCGTTGTGCCTCCCTCAAACAACATTCTCTGTGCAATTAATCTTGATGCCTCCACAAATTGAGGGTCATTCAACAACACCAATGCCTGCATGGGGGTGCTGGTGGACTGTCGTTCTACCGAGCATTGTTCCCTGGTGGCTGCGTCAAATATGATCATGGAGGGAGGGGGCAGTGATCGCTTCCAAAATGTGTACATGCTCTTTCGATACAGTTCCGGACCATGGCCTTGAATATATTCTTTTAACTCCTGATTACCACTGGCTACCTGCAACCATAATCCTTTAGGTTGATAAGGCATAACACTGGGCCCACCCACCTGCTTGCTTATCAGACCACTGACCGTCAGTGCGTGATCTCTGATTAGTTCTGCTGGCAATCTAGACTGAGGACCGCGAGCCAATAATATGTTTGAAGGATCCTTGGTGAGAAGCTCAGATGGTACTTCCACAGATTGTCTGTAGGTAGCCGACATTACCATTAACTTTAACAGTTGCTTTAAATCCCAATCTGTTGAGAACTCTACCGCCAACCAATCCAGCAATTCAGGGTGAGAAGGCAGATCACCCTGACTGCCAAAGTCTTCCGGAGTACCAACGATTCCCCGCCCGAATACCATCTGCCAATAACGGTTGACTGTCACCCTTGCGGTTAGGGGGTTATCTTCATCAAATAACCACTGTGCTAATCCCAATCTGTTCTTGGGAAGATCTTCCGGAAATGGCATCACATATTCTGGGGTACCAGGATATACCCTTTCAGTAGGAGCACTATACAGTCCTCGATCTAAAATAAAAGCCGGTCTTAGAGTATCCAACTCTTGCATGACCATGGTGGGTTTCAATACCAAGTGCTGGGTTTTCATTTCCCGGTACTTGTACTCACTTTGCCACCGTGTCAACTGCTGATAGACCGGATCCTGGTGATGAAGATAATGATGATATAATCGTTTTTGCTGGTGTTCGGTGGGTTTGGGTACTTGTTGCAACTGATGGATGGGGTCGAATCGAGCCAAGCGTTTTACCTCTTCAGCTGACAATACCTGGTTAAATAGCATCAGCTCATCCAATCTGGCTCTGAACAATCCCTGGGGGTTCGACCTGAAGCCCTCTTTCAAAGCCCTTCTACCAATCATCAATGGCGCAGTTTGTGCTGGGTTTTGGGTCAATTGATCTTTGACTATGTCAAGCTCTAATGATTCGCCATTCATAAACATTTTTACACCACTAGCCCTATTGCTTCCATCATAGGTCAACACGAAATGAGCCCATTGATTTCCAGGTAGAATATGGCTGGTCTTTACATAGATACCCCCACCTCTACTTCCCGGAGCAGTATGCTGGTTAATGGCGAACTGCAAACCATCATCAGAGGCATTCAGTTCAAAAGCGGCTCGATGTCCTTTTCGGGTGCTGTGCGGCGTAAGTATGGTTCCCCTGGCCCCATTCTCTACTGAGTAAAACCAGAATCCAATTGAAAAAGAACCGGTATAATCTAGTCCCCGCAGAGCCTCAAGCTCCAAATAATTCTCCCCATTAAAATCTAGTCCCCCTGAGAACCTTCCTTGTCTGGACACCACTCCATTTATGGTGCTTGCGGGAGCAGCCAATCCGGTCTCTTCCCGAGCTTTACTATTTTCCAAGTAGTCAAATGGATAGTAAGCGATCAGTCCGGATGGTGCTTGAATGGTAGCTGATGGATCAGGATCATAGGCTAAAGTCTCACCGGACCAGGCCTTCCACTCGAGTTGCTGGTATTCCTCAACCCTCAGTTTCTGTTCTTGAGTTAATTGTTTAACATATGCTGTATATTTATTTACTGTTGAGTCCGGTATAGGTATAGAGGGATCAGCGATTTTCATTCCATAGTCCACTCTGCCACGCTCCGGAATATTGTTAAAGAAACTGAAAAGACGATAATATTCTTTTTGAGAAATAGGGTCAAACTTGTGGTCGTGGCATTGTGCGCAACTAACCGTAAGGCCGAGGAATGAGGTACCAAAAGTATTCACCCGATCCAAGACATACTCAACCCGATACTCTTCTTCTACTACCCCACCCTCCTGAGTGATTTTATGATTCCTATTGAAACCGGTGGCCAGCACTTTTTCATAATCGGCGTTGGGTAGTAGGTCCCCAGCAAGCTGCCAAGTGACAAACTGATCATAAGGTAGGTTGCGATTGAACGCCTGTATCACCCAATCACGCCACGGCCACATAGTTCTTTCAAGATCATCCTGATAGCCATGTGAGTCAGCATACCTGGCCACATCCAGCCATTCCAAAGCTAACCGCTCACCATAGTTGGGATCTGATAAAAATGTATCAACCAGCTTCTCATAAGCTTCAGGTGTATCATCCGCCAGGTACTCATCAATCTCCGATATGGAGGGTGGAATACCTCTCAAGTCAAAAGATAACCTGCGAATCAGTTTTTCCTTGCTAGCTTCTTGATTTGGCTTCAATCCCTCTTGATTCTGACGTTGCAATACAAATTGATCTATGGGGTTTTTAGCCCAATCGCTATTGGTCAATTCCGGTACTGCTGGTTGCTGTGGTGGAATAAAAGCCCAGTGCGGCTTCCATTCTGCTCCTTGTTCGATCCATCGTTTGAGAATCTCAACCTCCCTATCGGACAAAGTTAGTTTTGAGTCCGGGGGTGGCATCATGTAATCAGGACTGGTATTGGTGATGCGATCAATCAGGTGACTATGATTCAGATCACCCGGCACAATGGCGTATCGGTTTTCTGAGGAGTCGACTAAAGCAAAAGCTCCTTGCTCCACATCCAGCCGTAAATTGCCTTTACGTGAATTTTCATCCGGACCATGACATTTGTAGCATCGATCGGATAAAATCGGGCGTACATGAAAATTGAAATCAATCACATCCGGAATAGCAGCTTGCTGTTTTTCAATAGTGGGCTGGCAACCAAATACTGACAGCAGTAACAAGAGCAATACAGGGGTTTGATTCCGCATCAATTCAATGATCCAGTTTATTTAGAAATTACAATTTACAAATTCTTGGTTAGTTATGAGATATGAGTGCAGTCCTCAGTCCTCAGTATGCAGTCCTTAGTCAGGCAATTTGCAGGGACTGCCTACTGTCAATTGCCAAATGAAGACTGCCGACTGCATACTGTTGCCGCTCCAAGGAAATACAGTAACTTATCATTGAATATGCACCGCATACTGCTGAGTACAAAAATTTTGCTGAGGATTGGATTACTATTGGCAACCACACACATTATTTGCAGTACCCAAGCCCAGGACAGCTTAAAAACCCGTACATTCAGAAGTATAGACTTATTGCCTGCAATCAGTTATTCTCCTGAAACCAGCCTCACCTTGGGGGTGATTGGGATCAAATACCTCGACCTATCACCAGGCAATCATTCAGTACCCTTATCCAATCTGCGTTTTTTAGCGGTTTATACCTTGAAACGACAAATTATCTTAGAGTCTGGCTGGGAACTGTTTACTCGTGAAAACCGATGGAGGTTTACCGGAGAAGCCTTCTACCATCGTTTTCCCGACCGAAATTATGGTTTGGGTAACACTGCTAGTGCTTTAGTGGTGGAGTACGATCAATCCGGTAAACCAGATACACTCAATTATCTGAATTTCAATTCCGACCGCATCAAGTTTTCACCGGTGATGCTACGAAAGCTGAGTAAAAACCTATATCTGGGGCTGCAGTATGATTTGGAGTACTTATACAATGTGAAAACCACTTCTGAGCGGTACGACTTAATCAATCAGGAGGCATTGACCATTGCGGACATGGCGGTGGACGGTACCCGGTCAGGCATTGGAATACAATTGCTGTTCGACACCCGCGATTACCCATTAAACCCTATTAAAGGCAGCTTGGTAGCTTTTAATAATATAAACTACCTGGACTTTTTAGGTAGTGATTTCAAATTTAACAGCTTTTCACTAGATGCCCGGCACTACATCAATACTTATAAAAACCAGACCCTGGCCCTGCGTATCTACGGCTCTGCCAACCTGACCAATGACGAGATCCCGATGCGTGCCTTGTCCCGGGTAGGCGGTGATGATCTGATTCGAGGGTATTTCAGGGGAACCTATCAGGACCAGCATATGGCCTCTTTTGAAATGGAGTATCGCCTTCCATTCTGGAAAGAAGGGATACAGGCTCCCTTTCGCCAATTTTGGAAAAGATTGGGTGTAGTGGGTTTTGTGGGTGGGGCCCAGGTTTTCAATCGGGCTTCAGAAATAAGGCCAGAAGAATTCAACCTGGGGGTTGGTGCAGGACTAAGGATTTTGTTTAATCCTAAATCCAGAGTGAATCTTAGGATTGACTATGCGCTGGGGCTGAGCAAGGGGTCTGATGGCATTGACTTGAGGCAAAATGGGCTTTACTTCAGGTTGGGAGAATCTTTTTAGGTCTCAGGTCTCATGGCAGTTGGCAGTTTTACAGTTGGCAGTTTTACAGTTGGCAGTTGACAATTGGCAGTTATTATTTGCCCGAAGGGAAGGCTGGGATTTGCCCAAAGGGCAGCTGGAGATTGGGATTTAGAAGTTGTTACTTGCCCAAAGGGCAGTTGGCAGTTGGGATTTGGAA
>JANQPK010000306.1 GCA_028289505.1 Cyclobacteriaceae bacterium | reverse complement strand
TTTCACAGGAATAACTTTATACTGCACATTGCGTTCGGCCATAAACTCTTCGAAGCGTGCTGAGGGGTTTTCTTGCGAGCGTTGGTATATATAGTCATCCAACAAAAGTGTGAGGTGCTTATAAGGCAAGATCTGATGGAAGACCTCCAAATCTCTGTAGTAATTAGTTGGAACCACCATGTAAGTGAAATTTTCCATTCCGCTGGTTCCCTTTTTGGTATATTTTATTCGCTGAAGCTCAGGGTCCAGTACTGCGGTGGCGAAAACTGGCTTGGGAAATGGTGCTTGCTCGGCCATTACAGCAGATATGGCAATACCCGCACCCACCACTAGATCAACTGAGGAGTCATTGGTAACCTCCTTTAACACACTCTTGGCTACTTCTGTATCCCGAACCAGCCGATCACGGAAGACTCGCTGAAATTCGAATTGGTATCTATTACCTACCAATGTGGTGATTTCTGATTCAATGCGCCTCGCAAAGTCCTGTAATTGAGGTAGTTCAGTGTCAAGAATGATGGATACCTTTACCACATCATCTTTCTGCCCATAGGTAGTGCTTATGCAACAGGTGACCAGTAATATTAGAAAAGAAACGCTAGGCAGGATTCTCATACTTTTAAAGTAACAGAGATTCCATGGAAAATCAAGCAGCTAACCCTTACTAATTACCTTGATGTAGGTGCCACTTTTTAATTGATCGTCTAACTTCATGCCGTTGATAATGGCTAGCTGCTCATGATCGCTTGCTGGCATCTTGAAATACTTCAAGGCTTGAGCCAACGTCATATCACGTGGAAGTTTCTTAACCCGAATACGGTCAGGTTTGACATTGATCCGAGCAGGATCGGTGAGGTTTTTGAAACTAGTCATTGATTCTGCCAGCTGGTTCTGATATTGGTCAAAATCTGAAGTATTGGCTACTCCCATAAATACATAAATGTATTTGTCCTTTTTGATCACATAACTTAGCATGGTGACAGATTGATTTTGACTAGTCTGTTCGGCCAAGTATGCCAGGGCAGGATAACCGTTTACCTTAACCTCTTTTGACTGCTTCACGGTAAACTGGTACTTCTCCACAACTTCCTGGGCAGCCGAGGTCAGGTCGGGCTTATTGGAAAGCGTGAACACCAACAAAGCCTTTTGATCTTCAGGTACGATCTGAACTTGTGTGGGGCTATTGTGCAGTTTCCAGCCTTGAGGAAAGGGAAACTGAAATCTCAAGTCTGGGTGATAGAATACATTACCATCCACAAAACCCTGCCTGGGATCCTCCCCATAAACTAATCCCTCCACCATTTGCAAATAAGAGTTTCTACCAATTTCGAACTTTTTTCCTGGTAAGGTGGCTTGTTTCTCTGATGCCATGCGCTTCACCTTACCAAATCTATCGATGGGATGTGGATGTGTTGATAAGAACGTGGGAATCTCTCCTGCTCCACTCTCCTCTGATAGTCGATTCAAGGTTTGGAAAAAACCAGCCATTTCCTTAGCGTCATAACCTATTTTAGTACTGTACTCAACCCCCAATTTGTCCGATTCACTTTCATTTTCCCGTCCAAAAGATAAGAACAGCAACCCCAGTCCTTGCTGAGCCTGTGCTCCGAATTGTGCAAACTCAGGAGAAACCAGCATCCCTCCTACCAACAATACTGACGCTACTTGTTGCTGGCTATACTGCCGGGCGCTGTGGCGAGCCGTTACATGACCAATTTCATGCCCTAATACTCCCGCAAATTCTGCCTCATTGTTAAAATGTGCCATGATCCCTCGTGTAAAGTAGATATAACCACCTGGTAAGGCAAAAGCATTCACCACTGGCGAGTCAACGATTTTAAACTCATAGTTAAGATGGGGTCTATGGCTTATTTTAGCCATTTGCTGGCCTTTTTCATTGATGAAACTTTGTAAGGTTTCATCCTGATAAAGACCGAACTGTGCAATTACTGCAGGGTCCGATTGCTTACCCATGGCAATTTCCTGTTGCTCCGACATCAGCATCAGTTCGCGATTGCCGGTAACCGGATTAACGGCACACCCTAACAGAAAAAGACAGCTTAAAGCAAAGAACAGTTTGAACAATGTATTCATCTGACTTTAGAGAGGCTTGACCAATAATTAACGACAAAACTAAGAAGAATTGTCAATAGTGTGCTACTCTCTTGGTCCTATTGTCCTCCAGGAAAAGCCAAAATCTATAAAAACATCTTGTACCCCGTGATTATTGCCATAACCTATACTGGTATCCAGTTGGAGGTCAGGGGTAACCAGATAGCCCAGACCAGTATCGAATTGGGTATTCCATTGCTCTTGCCGTAGTGTCCCAAAGTTTTCCACAAATACTGATATCTTTCTGTTCAGAGCAGCACTTAGGTTGAGGGTGTACAGACCTGTAAGTTTTCCTCCATAAGGATCTGAGGCAGGATCTCCTGGGGTGGTGAAACCTAAATTAGCAGTAAGGCTTAATCTGTTACCTAAAGGATGCCCCAATATCAGGATGGTGGTATTGGCTAGTCTATCCTGTTCGAAATCTTCACTGAGCACATTTAGCTTAAGCCTGCTTTGTATGCCCATTGAAAGCCCTTCACCTTTACCATTCAGAAGATTAAAACGAACCCCAATTTGTGCCGCACTTAATCCTTGCTGATCTGAAGTGCTAAAGTTTTCAATACTCTGGCTAATCCTGGACATAGCCGCTACTCCACTGATCTCGATACGCTCCGTTACCCCATACCTCAGCACCGCATCAACCCGGTAAGCGTTTGATTTTGAGAAGTCATGATCAAACCTTGCGAAGTTTACCCCAGACTGCACTTGAAAGACGTTTTTCCCCACGGTATACGGTCCAATTGAAGCTCCTGGACGACCAGTACGAATGGTTTCAGCAAATTGAGCCTCCGACCATAACGGTAAGATCAGTAGAAACAGTAAGTAACTCAGTCTCATAGATATCTGTTGTTAATGGCACCGAATGCCTAAACAGATAAAAGAAAGAATTAGGTGTCAAGAGAAAAAATCTTCCTCCTGCAAAAGGGCATGCTAGTAAGATTCGAATAAAATTATCCCCTTCTTATTGGAAATCAGGATGTCCTTTTTGCCGTCACTGTTCATATCCTGCACTACAAGTTGACATCCGACACCGCTATCATCATCAATTTGATGAGCAATCCAGTAAGGTTGATTGTCGTCATCTCGCCTTAACTCGTACCAAAAAAGCACCGGAGTTTCGTATCCACCGGGATCTTTGCCATTATGGGCGAAAAAACGTTTTCCTGTGATTAGGTCAGGCAAACCATCTTGGTTCATATCTTCTAAAACTATCCCATGAGTCTGAGAATAAGTACTGTCGATTATATGCTGGTTAAACCTCCAACTTTGATTTGATCCATATTGCTGGTGCCACCAAATTCCATAATTGTGAGCGGAAGAACTGATAACATCCTGATCACCATCCAAATCCAGATCATAAGCATACATTTGAGCGCAGGCCTGCCCAAGTTTAGTTTCAAAGAATTCCCATGGGGTTTTACTATAATCGTCAGGAGCTTTCCACCAGCCACCAGTGGTAAAAACATCGTTCCTACCATCCTGATCTAGGTCACCAAACCCCAGGCCATGTGAAAAAGTAGCACCACCTGGAGCGTTTT
>JANQPK010000276.1 GCA_028289505.1 Cyclobacteriaceae bacterium | reverse complement strand
ATAACACCTACCACTTGATAGCGATCAGTACCTCTAATCAATCCATGGGCAGTTTTGGCATACTGAGAATCCAGCATCCCTTGTGTCAGCACTACGGCTTTGCCATCCATATCGTTCAAAATTTAATTGCCAAAATAGCATGAAATTGCAGAAAGAAATATTTAATCTATATATTTATCGCCGCACTTTCCGAGGTATATGTCCAAACGATTAATCTCCCTCGATGTTCTCAGGGGTATCACCATAGCAGCCATGATCTTGGTAAATGATCCGGGAAGCTGGGACTACGTTTATGCCCCTCTGCTCCATGCCCCCTGGAATGGATGCACACCTACCGATCTGGTCTTCCCCTTCTTCTTATTTATGGTCGGGGTTGCCATTTCCATCGCCTTGGGAAAACGAATAGCATCAGGTGTAGATTCCACCGGTCTGGTATCCAAGATCATAAATCGTAGCCTTATCATTTTTCTGATTGGCATGTTGCTTAACGGATTTCCCTACTACGACCTTTCCTCTATAAGAATACCCGGCGTGTTGCAAAGAATTGCAGTGGTGTATTTAATTTGTTCCTTGATCTTTATCCGAACCACCTGGCTGGGTCAATTGCGTTGGGCTATTGGTTTATTGGTGATCTATTGGTTCATGATGAACTTTATCCCGGTTCCCGGGGTGGGTGAACCCAACCTGGAACCCACTACCAATTTAGCCGCCTGGCTGGATAATCTTTTGCTTAGTGGGCATTTATGGTCAGCCACTAAGGTATGGGACCCGGAAGGCATATTAAGTACCATACCGGCGGTTAGTACTGGACTAAGCGGTGTGCTAACCGGGCATTTACTGAAGAGCCAGCTTTCTGAAACCAGGAAAGCTGCCTGGTTATTTGTGATCGGTGCCATCTGCATCTTTCTGGGTTTATTTTGGGACTTAAATTTCCCCATCAATAAGGCCTTATGGACCAGTTCTTATGTCCTGTACACATCAGGTATTGCCTTACAATGTCTGGCTATTTGCTATTGGTTTATCGACGTACTGGGATATAAGGGTTGGACCACCCCCTGGGTTGCTTTCGGTATGAATGCCTTGTCTGCCTACGTGCTTTCCGGTCTTTTTGCCAGGGTATTGGGAATGATTAAAATCGGGGAACAAAGCCTGAAAAGCTGGATCTTCGAAAACTGGTTTCTGACCTGGCTCGATCCTTACAGTGCCAGTTTGGCATTTGCCATAGTTTTTGTGCTTTGTTTATTTATACCTTCATGGATATTGTATCGGAAGGGCATAATTATAAAGGTGTAGAAATTTTATTAAAACAGCCTGTATCCTACTATCAAAGCTACGGTGCGATAATCCGCTTGCGCATTGGGAGCTCCGCGAAGAATATCTCTTCTAGACTGATATCGAACTTCCAGGGAGTATTTAAGGTTGTACTTGAAACCCACTCCAATGGCGATGTTATCGGTACTTCCAATTTCCATATTTTCAAAGCTTGTACCCTCTGCTCTAACAAAGTTCACAGACGAATTCAAAGGAACATCCGCAACATAGGATAAGTTTGCAAAAATTGTTGCCTGGTCACTTAGGAAAAAATAGTGGCGAACTCCTACGGGTATTTCGATAGATTTGTAGTCAACTTCGGCAGTTAGGGTACCACCTGAAACATTGGGGGCGTCTGCAGTCTCTTCAGACTTGAAATACTGATAAGTTGGTTCTACCAGCACCGTCCATTTATTCTTATTAAACGGCAGTACAAACTCCAACTCTAAACCCAGTCCCCCCGTCCACTGGTTTCCAAAATCCCTGTCCAAAAAGCTTCTTATGGAATTCTCTATGCTTAAGGAGGTGTGGTTTAATCGTGGTCGTAATGACAAGTGAAATACATCGCGCTGGTTATCAGGTTGGAAGCTGGCTGCCTGTATATCATGACAACTACTGTAGTCCTTGAAATACCGGATTAAATCGTTTTTTCTGTATCGTAACCCTAACGCATTAATTTGTTTTTGGCCAGGACAGGGCATATCGTTGATCAGCTGTTGTTGGTAGGTATTGTTAACGGCTACCTGGTTATTTGAGGCCTTATATCTTTTATAAATCAATTGTTCGATAGGCATGCCACCCTTTTGGTAAAAGAACCTGGTCATGTTACCACTTTTATAAACAAAAAGATTCGCCTTTCCCTCTACCAAAGCTTCTAATAAAAGCTCTTCCTCTACCATCACTGGTTTACGTTGGTAACCGAGATCACTCAGGTTATCGCTAGATTTGTCAATATTAACCTTTGCCTTTACATATTTTGAATCTTGGTAAATCCCAAACTCCTTGATGGATGAGATCTCCATTTGATTTACATTACCTGATTCATTTAATCTGTAGTCAAATCCATTTGGATTGTCATCCCAATCGACATTTTTTATCTGGCATTCGGTACGGTTGCCATTATTATCGATAAAGTATCCCTCCTCAAATCTGATCTGGGAGTAAAGGTTTAAAGTAGGTATTAACAGAAAAAGCAATAGCAGCTTTCTTTTAAGTCTGAGATGGATTCTATATTGAATTATCATGGTTTTTATAGTGTCCTGTCGGTAGTTAATGGATCAAATATTAGATAAATCCAACAGATGTAAAAACATTTTAGATCTTAGTTCTTAGATTTTAGATTTTAGTCCTCTTCACCCTTGGTTTACGCTTACGATAATCAATGGTCATCGGACGACTGAGAAAACTTTCATGATTGGATTTACTTACGGCACTTATGGCATAAGTATAATGCCCTTTTTTGGGCGGAATGTCCTCAAATTGAGTGACTTCAGGTGGTAAGACAGCAATAATGTGCTGCGGATCCCCTTCAGGTTGAGAGTCCAATCCGCGGAAGCGGTAAACCAATTGATAGCGCCCTTGTTTTTTTTGTTTTTCACCTCCTGTCCAGAAAATGGTGAGTTTTTTATGACCATGACTAATACGGTATAACTGTGGCGATTTTAGTATTGAGGCAGGTTTATAGGACATCGCGGGTACTAGCGCCGGGTATTTGTGGTAGGTGTTCCTTAAGGAATCCTCTAGGCCCAGGGAGTTAGATTTCAAGGAAGTTGAACTGAAGTAAATATTGCCTTTTACCTGAGGATATTGCTGATTAAGACGAATATGGCGAGGCAGCTCACCAGGATCTTGCCAGGCTTTGAAGTCTGCATCCCTTCTCACCTTATAGGCACTCTGACCAATATATAGGTGTCTTCCATAGTTGTGCTTACTCCACCAGTCCAACAGAACCTGGTAATCGGCAATTTCAAACCCAATGTGCCAATAGATTTGTGGCGCCAGGTAGTCAATCCAACCTTTTTGCATCCAGGTCAATACATCTGCATAAAGATCGTCATAAGAGGTGTGGGCAGCCCGGGTGGCTGATCCCAACCGATCACGATCCTGATTTCTCCAAACCCCAAATGGACTAATTCCAAACCTTACAAAAGGCTTAACCTTTCCAATACTATCACTAATTTCTTTGATAAATAATGAGATGTTGTGGCGTCGCCAGTCCTCGATATTGGAAATACCTCCACCATAAAGTGCGAAAGTATGCTGATCTTCAAAATGTTGTCCATCTACTTTGTATGGGTAAAAGTAATCGTCAAAGTGTACACCGTCTATCTCATAACCATTTACTACCTCCATAATTACATTCCTGACGTAGTCGCGAACTTCTGGAATACCTGGATTGAAATACTTACGCTGGTTGTAATCAACAAACCAATCTGGTTGTCGATGCACAATATGTTCGGGGTGTAACAACGAAACATCCTGACTAAGTGCGGCTCTAAAGGGATTAAACCAAGCATGCAATTCGATTCCGCGTTTGTGACACTCCTCAACCCAAAACGTCAAAGGATCGTAGAATGGTTTGGGCTCTTTACCCTGCAATCCGGTCAGCCACTGGGACCACAACTCATAAGATGACTGATAAAACACGTCGGCTGCAGGTCGAACCTGCAGAAATATGGCATTGATACCTACCGAGTGGTGGTGATCCAGTATCGAGATAATCTCCTGCTTCTGGACACTGGTTGGCAAACCAGAAGTGGAGGGCCAGTCAATATTTAGCAATGTGGTCATCCATACCCCGCGCATTTCTGCCTTATGCTGACCAAATACCGAATTTGTAGATAGCAGCAAGCACAAGACTAAATTAACCCCTATATTGAGTTTCCTGAGCAAATCCATTGATCCAGTACAAAGAAAATATCCCAGTATGTTTATAAAAAGAAAATTAATGGTGTTTACCGTTGCTTGTACCTTATTTGGTTGTGAACCACCAAATAAACAGGAACAAGAAGTTTCAGTGGAGCCGAAACAGGAACAGCCACAAACATCCAAATATGGATCTTTAGAATTGAAATTGCGACAAGCAGGCTTGGTTGATATTCAATCTATTGACAGTACGGTTTTAGTGGATTTAAAATACTCAACTACCGACAACTTTGTGGGGGTGGATGTATACGGAGAACTTGACAAATGCTACTTACAACCTGATGTTGCGAAAATGTTATCACAGGCACAGCTCGAACTCAGCCAACAATTGCCTGGTTATCGATTGCTTTTGTATGATTGTGTGAGACCGCTTAGTGTACAGCAAATACTTTGGGATACCCTGCAAAAGCCGGAAGACCTAAAACCATTATACGTTGCTGATCCTAAACAGGGTTCCATACACAACTACGGTTCTGCAGTCGATTTAACCATTGCCGACCCACAAGGAGCGCCTCTTGATATGGGCACTGAATTCGATTATTTTGGAGAATTGGCTTATCCTACTAAGGAAGAAGAATTGCTGGCCACTGGCGACCTGACCAGAGAACAGGTAGCCAATCGTGAATTGTTACGAGCAGTAATGGCCAGCGCAGGATTTACTGGTATCAATTCCGAATGGTGGCACTTTAATGCCTATTCCAGGAAGCGGGCCGCTGAACTGTTTGAAATTGTTGAATGAGAGCCTTGAAGAGCAGCAATTTTTATGGTGTGAAGAAGTTAAGGTTATGCACTTTAGGGATTCTGTTTTTTATATTCCTAATGGTTGGTTACAGCCTGCCATGTGCCGCGTCAGCTCCTAAACCCAATATTCTGATCATCCTAACCGATGACCAGGGGTATGCTACCATAGGAAGATATGGTGGGAAAGTGGTCGCTACACCTCATCTGGACCAGTTAGCAGATCAGGGAATGCGTTTTACCGATGCCTACGTAACCTCTCAGTGCACCCCTACTCGAGCCTCATTACTTACCGGCCAGTATACGGCCAGGAACCGCATGTGGCATGTGATTGGTTGGTATGGCTATCCCTGGGCCAGGATGACCGAACCGTTGTACCGTGAAAATCTGAGTCGTGAAACATTTAACATTGCCAGAGGTTTGCAGCAAGTCGGTTACACCACCGGCATCTTCGGTAAATGGCATCTCACTACCAATGAAGATGGGCATTACCTTGGTCTGAATCCTGCAGCGGCCGCCCATTACGGATTCGACCAATCTGGCGAGCCATTACCAGATTCAGATTTTGATGAAGGTAGTGACCGGGGGGTAAGCAGGCTGACCAAGCAAGCATTGCGATTCATCGAAGACAGCAAAGATCAGCCCTGGTTTTGTCTAGTCTCACATCATATGATCCATGGCAAAGTGGTAGCTCCAGATTCACTAGTAAAAAAATACAGGTCACTGGGTTATGGAGATACAGGTCCAAATAGAGCAGTCTACCTTTCGGGACTAGAGTTAATCGATTGGTCTGTTGGTGAGCTGGTTAGTGGATTACAGAAAATGGGAGAAGCTGATGAAACCCTAGTTATTTTTGTCAGTGACAACGGAGGTATTGATCAAAAGCATGCTTTCCGAGACCTAACTTATCAGCAGCCGAAGGGGTTGCAATTCCCCATCGATATCACGGAATACGACAACGATCCATTACGAGCCGGCAAGGGGTCTGTTTACGAGGGTGGGGTGAGAGTACCTTTTATTTTTTCCTGGCCTCAACAAATAGCGGCAAAACGTGTAGACAGCACTCCAGTGCATATCATTGATTTAGCTCCTACCCTGCTTGAAGTTGCTGGAAGTACTACTGAACATCATCTTGATGGCATGAGCCTGGTGCCCCTGTTAGAAGGGAATGACTCTTCTGATTATTCCAGGCCCATATTTCAGTATTATCCCTTTTACGACCTGCTTTGGGGACAGACACCCTGTGCCAGTATTCGTATAGGAAAATATAAATTGATCGAGTTTTTTGGGGACTATGTAGATGAATCACGACGTTACCACATCGCCTACAAGTTGGAGCTATACGATTTAGAAAAAGATATTGGAGAAACCCATAATCTGGTAGCTGAGCTACCTGATGTCGCCAAAAAACTAAAATCAAGGTTGCACCAGTGGTATCATGACATGAAGGTGCCCATACCAAAACAGAATGCGCACTTTGTACCGTCAAGAGCATTTGAAGTCACCAGGGACAAGCCCCAGTGGCTGAAGTAGGCACCTCCTTAAGAATTGCATAATCGGGGTTAGTCTTTATTTTTTCAGCTATAGTCTTTGACTACCTTCTAATCTCACGTAACATTCCTGATGGTGATACATGAAACCCACAGAGATATAAATTATTAGCTCCAAATAGCTTTCAGGTACTCCACCAACTCATTTTTGGATGGGTACCTAGGAACCTCGCCAGGAAATTTTACAAAAGGAAGATTGGAGGATGACTTATTGGTATGCAGATGTAATCGTTGATAATGATTTCGCCACGAATAACCTACATTCGAATGCTTTTCGACAATCTGGTAGGGTACCTGCAAATGCTTGAGTTGAGCTGCACAAGACAATCCGGCCGCACTTGCACCCACAATAAGTGTATTGAGCATATCAAATGTTCTTAGTTAACCCTTTCAAAAAACAGCAAACGAACATCCATTACTGAGCTACCTGGCATCTTGGTTGCTTTCAAGGTTAATTGACCTTCCCCTGACTCCAACTGCATAGTGCCTATATTCAAAGGTTTAAAATCCTTTACGTAAGATTCAGGCCGTTCGACCCGGTCATTTTCCATACCGGTCAATGGGGGATCATGTGGGTCCTCTATCTTACTTTTAAGCCTGCTGTTTCTGTGGACGAGTTCAAAAACAGACCCTTGATCCCCTTCCTTACAGGTATAATACAAGGTTACCTGGTATTCACCAGGTTGTAATACCTCTACCTCCCAGGTAATGGAATCCTCCAGACTGGTCCAGTTAGTAAAGAATGAACAATTCGGCCAACGGTTGGACCTTTCAATATTTCCATGAGCAACACCATCTCTCGCTGGAATCTGGGTGTACTTGGAATCTGGGTGTCCTAAAGGGAACGTTCTGTTATCCTGCTCCGGAATCTCTGCAGCTACTGTTTGAATAAAATCTTCTCTGGCAGTTTGCAGAGACCGTTTAACTTCAGGGAACGACTCACTGACATCCACTCTTTGAGCACGGTCCTGCTCTATATCAAACAACCTGCCTTGGTGACCTAGCCGGAATCGCTGGTTACGAGCACTGATTCTTTCCTTCCATTGATTAAAAATAATACGGTCGTTCCATTCAGGGTTGTCCTCCATTAAAAGTGCTTTGAGACTGACTCCGTCCAATGGTTTCGGATAATCGTAGGTGAGCCCCGCCAAATCGGTCAAGGTGGGTAACAAATCGACAACCGATGCCACCCGTTCAATAGTTTTTCCGGCTTCGATCTGCTGCGGCCATTTCATAAATAAAGGTGTACGCACACCACCTTCTTCAGTAGATCCTTTACGTCCTTTCATACCGTCATTCCAACGCCAACTATTGGGACCATTGTCGTTGAAATAAAGGATAATGGTATTATCGGCAATACCCAATTGTTCCAGTGTTTCCACAATACGACCTACATTCCAATCGATGTTTTCACACATGGCCAGCGCCGCCCTAGTAAAATCCGGATCTTCCTGCTGATCCGGTAGCCCCAACATGGTCAACTCTTTGTCCTGCATTTTATCCCACCACCTGTCGGGCACTTGCATGGGTGCGTGTGGCGTATTGTAGGGCAGATACAGCAGAAAAGGCTGATCTTGATGCTCATTGATAAAGTTGATACCGTGATTGGTAAAATCGTCAATCAGAAACCCCTCACCGGTGACGATCTGCTGGTTATGTTCCAGCATGGGGCTGAAATAGTTGCCCCAATGTCCTGAACAAAATCCATAATAATCATCAAATCCTCTGGCATTGGGATGATAAGGGTATTGCATGCCGTTATGCCATTTACCATAGGCGGCAGTGGCATATCCTGCCTGTTTAAATATCTGTGCTATGGTGGTCTCATCCAGATCCAGTCGTTCCCCGCCTGCAGAAGTACTGTAGACGCCACCGCGGGAGTGGTATCGACCTGTAAGCATCTCAGCCCTGGTGGGTGAACATACCGGTTGCACATAAAAGTTTTCGAAAAGGGCTCCATCCCTGGCTAGCTGATCGATATTGGGAGTACTCAAGTTGCTGTTCCCATTTATACTAAAATCACCCCACCCCTGATCGTCAGAAAGGATAATAATAATGTTAGGTGGTACGGTTGCTACCGAGTCTTGCTGCTCCGTTGTACCACAGCTGGTTGCAATAACCATCAACATTAAGAGTGGAAACCTGTAGAATGCTTCTTTATTCATTTTTAGTGAAGTATTATTTCCCTTTTGATGGTTTACTTATAGCTCCAGCCATTTCCTAAAATTGGCTCGGAGTCTTCAACATCATAAATAAACCCATTAATAATGGCATATTTTACAGCCCCTTCATCCAATAGCAAGAACGTAGCAGGATGCTCGATTTTTGGAGCAGTTAACGGATGGTAATCCGGCCTCACCAAATCGAATGGTAAACTAGGCTGTTGCTGATGCTGTTGCTCTACACTAACATAAGTGTATCCTTGCTTCATCACCTCCATTAACTTACTGGAGTCCAGTGCATTAAAATCTCCTGCATGCTGCTGGCAAACTTTTCCTGGCGCGTACTCCAGACCCTGACCATCGATCTCCTGGTAGCCATATTGGGTAGACAGGTCACCGAGATCTTCAATAGTACCCTTATAGGACAATGGTGCTGAACCCTTTTTGTCATACTCTTGCCGGCGAATGGCAATATCAACCTGATAGTCTTTTCCTCCCTGGCCAGGTACCGTTACCTTGCGAATCAGCAGGTCATTCAAGTTGTTGCTATTCATGGGAATATCCCAATAACTTTGCAAGTCATAATTGGCATAGCTTGAGCTGGCAATGGCCTGCAACGCCTGTATTATCGAAACAAAGTTGAGTCTGCGAATAATCTGCTTTTCAGGGTCATCAGCCAAACCTCCCGATTCGATCAAAATAGTACGGGTACCCCATTTTTGCATATTATCACCAAAAGCCCGGGGTTCAAAAGTATCGTCGTACTTCCCTACCTGTCCTGGCACAATTTTCTGCAAGGCCTGATCCATTACCGCAATTAACTTCATGGCGTCTGCCCGTAGTTCATTCACATCTTTTGCCACATTGAATGCTGGAGCCAAGAAAGAAATGGTGGCTGGTTTAGCCGTTTGTCCTACGTTGTAGTAAATGTTTTGATCGTGGAGATTAAATCCCCAATCTGCCTGTATACTATCCCTGAGTGCCTTTAATATGGTACTTTCCGGACAATTCAACTTCAGCGCATCGCGATTCATATCAATTCCCTGCACCGTTCTTCTTTGAAATAAGTCGGCACCATCTGGATTTAGCATTGGCACGAAGGTCAGTGTTAATGACGATAATAATTGCTGTACCTCAGGCAATTCAGATTCTTGTAGGTAATTGAAAATATCGAACAAGGCCATGGTGGCAGTAGCCTCATTACCATGCATTTGTGACCACAACAATACCGTGATTGGACCGTTGCCGACAGTTATGGCATAAATGGGTTTTCCCAGATAAGACTTACCCGCTTGCTTTACCCGGAAGTTATTGACGGGAAGTTTTTCGATTAACGGAATTAGGTCCTTATGCTTGAACCGTCGATGCGACAGACTGCTTTCCTGATACTTCGAATGATGATCCCACAAATAATCTGAGAAATCCTGAGCTTCCATAGATCCAATAGTCATGACAAGAAAAATTAACACACGCATGTGACAAAAATATTATATCTTTCTGCTCCGGCAAATTACAAAATATACCGATTGGCAAACAACACTACAGCGGGCTTCGGATTACCGACATTGATCATGCTGGGCCTGCTGTTGGTGGTTTTCTCTTGCAGTCCTCTAAAAAAACTGCACCAGAACCCTACTTTTGCCAATAGTTTCACTGGGTTTGTTTTGTTTGACCCTGAAAAGAACCAGGTTCTTTTTGAGCATCAAGGATCAAAATACTTTACCCCCGCCTCCAATACCAAACTGTTTACGTTTTATACAGCAAACCGAGTGTTGGGAGATTCCATTCCAGCATTCCAATACCGATCCCACGGTGATTCCATATGGTTATGGGGCACCGGTGATCCCAGTTTTCTAAATCCGGAACTTCCATCCTCTGCGGTATACCCCTTTCTAAAGGATAAGCAAATATTTCTGGTCAGGGACCGATTCAAAGAACCAGCATATGGGCCAGGGTGGGCCTGGGATGATTATGCCGGTAGTTATCAACGGCGAAAAGCCGCTTTTCCCATATATGGTAATGCTGTTTACATTTCCTGGGACTCCCTATCCGATCAGCCACGGGTGAATCCTCCTCAAATGATCGATAGTATTGCCTTTGACCAGGAAAGCACAGGCAGAACATTATTAGACAATCGATTTACCATCAGCAGAGATTGGCAAAAGAATGATACTATTGATATACCACTTTATGCTGTTGAACACCACTACCAAAGACTCTGGGCCGATACCCTTGGCACTACGGTCCAATGGGTAAACTACCAAGATCACCAAGGTAGTAAAACACTTTATTCCATACCCGCGGAGAGTGTTTTTAAGAGACTGCTGCAGGTTTCAGATAATTTTCTGGCAGAGCAGTTAATCCTGTTGTGCTCCTGGCAACTACTGGGGCAGCTCAACAGTGACAGCACCATCAATCTGTTAACAGACTCCTTATTGAACGACCTCCCACAAGCACCCATTTGGGTTGACGGTTCAGGGCTCAGCCGTTACAACCTTTTCACCCCCAGTTCAATGGTAGTCTTACTAAACAAAATCTATCAGGAAGTACAGGAAGACAGATTATTCGAATTGTTACCAGCTGGTGGGAAATCAGGTACCATCAAGAATTATTATCAAGCAGATCCACCTTATATCTATGCCAAAACCGGAACCCTTCGCAACAACCATGCACTATCCGGATATTTAATAACCAAACGGGGAAAACGGCTTATTTTCAGCTTTATGCACAATCACTATCCCGGAAGTAGTACACCTATAAAACTGGAAATGGAGAAAATTTTATGGCAAATCCATTTAAAATATTAGTGTAATTTTAAGCCTGATGAAACTGGAAATTTTACTTTTTGGTATTGCTAGGGAAATCGTAGGATCGTCCCGGGTCCAGTTTGATCTGGACGCTCCCCTGGATGTGAAAGCTTTTAAACTGATACTGGAAGAGAAGTATCCCAGGATGAATCACCTGTCCTACTATAAAGTTGCTGTTAATCAAGAATTCGCCAAGGACGAACAGCTACTCCAGCAGGGGGATGAGATCGCTTTGATACCACCGGTATCAGGAGGTTAATTCAAATAGTGAATGAGTGAATTAATACACATTACTGATCAGCCATTAGATATCAAGCAGGTTACTGCACTGGTGGCGGCCCCTAGTCTGGGTGGGGTCAATGTGTTTGTGGGAGCGGTCAGAAATCAGACCAAAGAGAAAAAAGTGATCCGATTGGAATATGAAGCCTATGAACCTATGGCCATCTCTGAAATGAAGAAAATTGTTCAACAGGTAAAAGAAAAATGGTCGCAGGCTTCCATTGCCATTCACCATCGAATTGGCCTGTTACAAACCGGTGAAGCTGCAGTGATAATTGCGGTGGCTACTCCTCATCGAGCTGACGCCTTCGCTGCATGCCAATTTGCTATTGACACCTTAAAAGAAACGGTTCCCATCTGGAAAAAGGAAGTTTTCGAAGATGGAGAGGTGTGGGTATCAGCTCATCCATGACTCGTCCTTTGCACTGGCAAAAGCCAAATTTCAAATAATAAATTGACAAATGAACCACAAGCTTACCTGGGATTTGGGATTTGGTGTTTATTATTTGCTTATGATCTGTACAATAACAGACTTCGAGCAGGGAGTTTGGCTCTTCTCAGCGATTAAATTTACTGGAACCAATGGATTGGCTTCAGGAAAATAGGTAGCTACGTTCTGCCTGGGAATTGAGTAAGGTACCACCTTGAAATTATCCACCTTACGGGTTACGCCATCATAGTTGCTTTGAATGGACACGATTTGTTTGGCTTTCAGTCCTGCCTCCTTCATGTCCTCAGCGTTCATCAGGATTACCCTGCGTTCATTGATGATACCTCGGTACCGATCATCCTTACCATATATAGTGGTATTAAATTGATCATGGCTACGGATGGTCATCATCAGGAAATCTCCTTGCT
>JANQPK010000272.1 GCA_028289505.1 Cyclobacteriaceae bacterium | reverse complement strand
CGGTAATGATGACCCGCATGGGAGGAGGATTTGGTCGAAGGCTGTATGGAAACTTCGGGCTTGAAGCTGCTGTGATTTCACAAAAAATAAAAGCACCTGTTAAATTAATCTATTCTAGGGAAGATGACATGACACAAGGTACTTACAGGCCTGCCTACAAGGTTACCTATCGTGCAGCATTGGATAAGGATAATAGGGTAACTGCATTTCATGTCAGGGGTGCAGGAATTCATGGCGGACCTGTTTTTGCCAATCGCTTTCCGGCTGGTACTGTGGATCATTATCTGGCAGAAAACAAATCACAAGATTCTAACATTTCAACTGGAGCCTGGAGAGCACCCCGCTCTAATTTTATTGCAGGAGCCGAGCAATCATTTCTGGACGAAGTAGCTGAGGCCGCTGGTAAAGACCCTATTGAGTTTCGTCTTGAGCTTTTCAATAGAGCTATCCAGGAGCCTGTGGGGGAAAGGAATGACTATGATGCCCAACGATACGCTGGTGTATTAAAGCTGGTAAAGGAAAAAGCTAATTGGGGAGCAGAAACACCCGGGGTATACCGAGGGGTTTCGGCGTATTATTGCCATAACTCCTATGTGGCTCAGGTGGTCGATGTGGTAATGGAAAATAACCAGCCTAAGATCCAAAAGGTATACTGCGCTGTTGACTGTGGTGTAGTGGTAAATCCTGAAGCGGCCATAAATATGGTAGAAGGTGGTACCATCGATGGTATTGGACATGCCATGTACAGTGCCATGTCTTTCAAAGATGGAAAGGCTGATCAAAATAACTTTAACACCTACCGGTTGATCCGTCACCAGGAAGCACCTGCAGAAATTGAGGTGCACTTCGTGGAAAATGGAATTGACCCCACAGGACTAGGTGAGCCACCACTACCCCCAGTCATGGGTGCAGTGGCAAATGCACTTTATAAGGCAACGGGCAAACGATTGTATGATCAGCCATTTGTAGGGCAAGCTCTTGATTTAGGGTAGGTTCTGTTTCGGGTTTCCGTGTTACGGGTTTCGGGGCCAATTTTTACTTGGTACTTGTCAGTTGGCAGTTACCTGGTACATGTTAGTTGGCAGTTGAAATTAATTCGGAATTTGTCATTTCCTTAGTTGTTAACAGCAACTAAGGCTGCTGCTTCAGAAAATATGTATTGCTGAATCAGATTAATTTCAACTTCATTAAGCTTGTCTGTGAAGTCCGGCATGCCCAATGCTTCAAAGGAGCCCTGAACAATGTATCTGAAGTTTTCATGTATTCGCGTGCTTGAGTAGGCCAGGTCCGGAAGCGCTCCACCACCACCGCCTATCCTTCCATGACACCTATTGCAGTTTGCACCATACAGTCTTTGACCTGCATCAATTTCTCGGGCATTTGCGGTGATTTCGCCCTGAATTAACTCTTTGGCCGGCATTTCTGGATATTCCGGTGGTGAGGCTTGCCCCCCTATTGCAAAAGTGTAGATAATACCTGGATAAATTTGCTCAGTGATTTTGTTAGTTTGACCACCAGCACCACCCCATCCCACGGCAATAGAGATGTACTGTTTCCCATTCACCAAGTAGGTTACAGGTGGTGCACTCACTCCTGTACCTACCGGGGCCTCCCACAACAGGTCGCCAGTGTCATCTTGGTAGGCGGAAAAAATACCCTCGGCATTGCCCTGAAATACCAAGCCACCGGCAGTGGCTAACACTCCGGCATTCCAACGGTATTCATGGTTTACCAACCATTTTACTTCACTCAAAACAGGGTCCCAAGCCATCAGCATTCCACTTGACTGTGTTGGAGCTAGGCTGTCATTCATCACTGGTTTAGAGGAGTCGAAGCCGATACCCGTGTTCCATCCGGTACTAGACGAATAACCGTTTTTACCATATTCCCAGACAGGATTGGTTCCATACCAATGGGAATTACGCATGGCAGGGATATACACTAATCCAGTAACAACGCTATAGGCCATTGGTTGCCAGTTATGACCACCATCATAGTTAGGACTGACCACCGCGTTATAGTTTTCATACCTGCTGAATTCGTTCTCTACAGGTCTACCTGATTCCAGATCAACATGTGTTGCCCAGTTTACATAAACATATGGTTTGGCTGAAATTAATGTACCCGTTTCCCGGTCCAAAACGTAGAAGAATCCGTTTTTAGGAGCTTGCATTAGAACCTTACGTTGCTTACCCTCCAGGGTAAGATCTGCTAAAATAATGTGTTGAGTAGCAGTATAGTCCCAGGTATCTCCCGGAGTAGTTTGATAATGCCAGACTAGTGAACCATTGTCTGGGTTTATGGCCAGAATTGAGCTCAAATATAGATTATCTCCTCCCCCAGGGCTACGGTATTGACGATTCCAGGGTGAACCATTTCCGGTACCAACATATAGCAAGTCTAAGTCAGGATCATATGCCATAGCATCCCAAGCAGTACCACCTCCCCCATATTTCCACCAATCACCATTCCAGGTTCTCAAGGCTTCTTCCATAGCTGGTGATTCGGCAGGCATAGAGGGATCTCCAGGTACCGTATAAAATCGCCAATCCATCTCCCCACTTTCAGCATCGTATGCTGAAATATAGCCTCGAACACCATATTCTGCTCCACCGTTGCCAATGATTACTTTCCCTTTCACCACCCTTGGAGCTCCGGTGATGGTATAGTACTTTGTGGTATCGGTGGTGTACACCTGCCAGTTAGGATCTCCGGTGGCTGCATTTAGACTGATCAATCTACCATCAATAGTGCCAACGAATACACTCCCTTGGTATAAAGCCGGACCCCTATTCACAACATCACAGCAAGCATTAGGACCGAACCGACCAGGAACTTCGGGATTATAGGACCATATCATTTCTCCAGTTCTGGTATCCACGGCGTATACTTTGCTCCAGGGACCTGTCAAATACATGATACCATCTACCACCAGGGGGGTAGCTTCAATTCCTCTGCGGGTACCCAACTCCAGCGTCCAAACCAAGCCCAGACTGTCAATATTGTATTGGTTTATTTGAGATAATCCACTAAAGCGATCCTCATAGTAATTGAGTCCGTGGGTAAGCCAGTCACCAGAAGTGCCAGTAGCATTAATTAAAGCTTCATTGGTGATGCGCTGGGTGACTTCATTGATATGCTTATGAAATTGCTGCTCCGGATCACTTTTGCACGCTAGCATTAAAGCAAGCCCCAGAATTGGGAGACAGTGGTATTTCATTCAATAGTGGTTTATAACAATATAGTTATTTATTTGGTGGCAGCAATTCTTAATATGGATTCCATCGAGCGTTCAATATCTTCATCCGTTGTGACCCAATCACTTACGCTAATCCGCATGGCTTTATTCCCTTGCCAATCTGTCCCGGCAGCCCAGCAGATACCTTCTTTCTGAATGCCCTCAATAATTTCATCGGTGTTAGGGCCAAAATCTATTAAAACTTGATTCAGCACTACATCGTTCAACACTTTATAACCGGCATTTTCCAAACCCTCTGCCATATTCTTGGCATGCCTGCAGCATCTGTCTACCAGCTCTGAGACCCCGGATTTACCCAAACTGTGAATAGCAGCATAGGCTTCTACTCCCCTGGCTTTTCTGGACATTCCAGGTGTATATTGATAAGGCCCCGGAGTTCCTTCAGGAAGATAGGCAGCATTAACTGACATAGCCGATCGAATCAATTCCGGATAACGACAAATTACCACTCCACTGTCATAGGGAACATTCAGCCATTTATGTAAATCCACCGACCAACTGTCTGCCAATTCAACCCCTTTCACCAGGTGATGGTAGTTGGGAGATGCAGCAGCCCAAAGCCCAAAGGCCCCATCCACATGTACCCAAACTCCCCGATCCTTGGCTTTGGGGATGATCTCTAACATAGGATCGAAGGACCCCGTATCCACGTTTCCTGCCTGTAAGCACAGAATAGTTGGTTTTCGATCAAAATCAATATCAGCAGGGTCAATGCGACCCTGGTTGTCCACTGGCAATTTTTTTACTCGTTCGCTACCAAAACCCAATAAAGCCAATGCTTTTAGAATGCTGACATGGACTTCCTGTCCTACTACCACTTGAATTTCAGGAGCTGAAAATAGGCCTTGAGCTTCAACGTTCCATCCCATTTGCTTTAACAAGGTGTGCCTGGCAGTAGCTAAACCGGTGAGATTAGC
>JANQPK010000237.1 GCA_028289505.1 Cyclobacteriaceae bacterium | reverse complement strand
CCAAACCTTTATTGGAGATATCTTGGTTGATTTTGGAGATAAAATCCATGGTGATTAGAGTAGAAGCTGAATTCAAGGTGGCCGATATACTGGACGACATGGCTGCCAGCAGGCCCGCGATTACCAGTCCCAGTAGACCAGTAGGCAGCAGTTTGTAGATCAACACCGGGTAGGTCATATTGGGACAGTCACCCAGGTTCTGACAGATCTGTTGGTCTCCGTCAATCTCCACCAGGTAGTTGAGGAAAGACACATCCAGGTCCGTAAACAGTACAATGGCTACCACACCGGGAAGCACCATAAAAAAGAGCACCGGGAGTTTTAATAATCCGGCAAACAATGCCCCCCAGCGACCGTGGTTCAGGTCTTTGGCGGAGAGCACACGTTGCACCATAAACTGATTGTTAGCCCAGAAGTAAAATCCCAACAGGGGTACACCCAGTAATAACCCCGTCCATGGTAATTGTGGATCATCAGCCGGCTTCACTAAACTCATGATCTCTTCAGGAGTTTTATTTAGGTCACCTGCTTCTTTCATAGCATTGAGACCATCAATCATACCACTCCAGCCACCAACTTCTTTGAAGCAGAAGTAGGTAAGTACCATAGAACCCAGTAGCAATAACATGGCCTGAATAACCTCAGTATGAACCACAGATGACAGGCCCCCTGGTATGGTGTAAGCAGCAGCAGCTAGCGCTAGTAAACTTATGATCACCCAGGAGGGTACCCCTGGGAATACAATTTTTAAGATAAGGTTTCCGGCATAAAGACCACTGGCAGTATCAATAATGACGTTTCCAATAATGGTGATGGCTGAAAACAGGTAGCGGGAGCGGGAATCATAACGCCGTTCTATGAACTCAGGCATGGTGTATACCTTTGACTTCAGGTAAAACGGCAGAAAGAAAATGGCAAAGAAAACCAGTACCACCGCGGCCATCCACTCGTAATTGTATACCGCTACATTGGTTTGGTAGGCATCAGAGGCCAAACCGATTAGGGTGTTGCTGCCAATGTTGGCGGCAAACAGGGAAATACCCACAACCGGCCAGATCATATCCCGACCAGCCAGAAAATATTCTTCGGAGCTTTCTCGTTTACCTTTTCGGATCCCGTACCAAATGATACCGATCAGGTAGAGGATAATTATGGTGAAGTCAATATAGTTTAATCCTATTTGATCCATCCGGTTGGTGATGCTCAACGGTACATAATCATAATAGTAATAATTGAAGCTAAATCATAACGCAGATCTCGATAAGCAACAAATAAAAATTACAAACTGAATATCAAACGATTGCAAAAGTTAACATAAGCATAATATCATTTTTTGAAGAATAAAGGCTCCAGTACGTTAATAGAACTAATACCAGTTTTAAAAATCTGATATAAATCATATTTGATCCTAACCAAAGCCTTGTTTTTCCAAGCTGAGCTAAACGATTTTTGTAGTAGAGAAGTAAATAGCCAACATCATGACTCAAATTGAACTGAAAACAGTAGAAGAGATTATCTCGGAGAATTTTTTAGCAGCTGATGTATTGCACAAGCATGGCATAGACTTGTTTAACCAGGAGACCAAAACCCTGGGAGAAGCTTGTCGAAAAGGAGCTTTGGACCTGCGCTATATCAAGCAGGAGATTCGCGAGACGGAGCACTGCCGCTCACATAATTATGACAAATGGGAGCTCGATTACTTAATCGATCACATACTGAATACCCATCATTATTTCATTTGGATCAATCTGCCTGTGATCAAAGAATATGCATTAAAGGTTTCTAGATCGCAAGGTGACAAATATCCTGTCACTATTGAGGTAAATCGGTTATTTAAAGAGTTGGCTACTGATCTTGAGCATCACCTAGAGAATCAAGAGCATAATATATTCCCCTATATTAAAAAGATGGTATATGCATACCGTGATGACTATAGGTTGATCAGCGAGAATCTGGGGCTCTCAGTGGCTACCATGAAGGCAGAGGCGAAGTGTTTTGCGGCCAAATTGAACCTGATGGAATCCTTGCTTAAGACTGCCGATATCGCAAACCAACCGGAGACTACCGCCTCAGTACTGCTATATAAACTTGGGGCCTTTAAGCACAACTTTTATCAGCACCTGCATTTGGAGAAAAATATACTATTTCCCAAAGCGTTGAAGTTGGAGCGGCAAGTGGTGGAGTAGCCAATAAGGTATAAGGGAATCAGGGAACTAGGGAACGAAGGCACTAGGGAACGAAGGTGCAAGGACGAGGGACGA
>JANQPK010000256.1 GCA_028289505.1 Cyclobacteriaceae bacterium | reverse complement strand
GTTCAATAGCATTAAAGTGCCGCACATAATGATCCAGAAAATCCTTGTCCTTGGTTCCTTCGGGATATAGTTTACCAACCCACTCCTTTCTGCCCCACTTGGCACAACCGGCATATACCTTGGGAGCCGATTTTGTTTTTTCTTTGAGCAACTGTCGGGTATCAGGGTGGTCTTCAGGCAAATTTAGATTCAAGCTGTCTAACTCATCTACCGGGACTTTACCAAATTTCATGCTTTTGTTGCTTAAGTACTGGGCTCCTCCAACATGTTATCCTGCAGGTTACGCCATATCCTGAACAATGCCACCACTCCAATTACGGCACCAATAGAAAGCGCTGCTGCCCCTGTATATTTTCCGTAAATCCAGTAACCGGTAGCAAACAATGTAGAAAACACCGTGAAGCAACCGACTGCGGTAGCCAGGATTTCCAGAGGTACCTTCCAATCGCTGGAATCACCTCTGCCGGCCAGGTCCTCATTCGACATTTGATTTACTATATATTTCCAGCCTGGTCCACCGGGTCTAATAAGCCTGTAGAAGCCAAATAAGGTCTCCTTCTTTGTCTGTGGTGTTATATAAGTAGCCACTACCCAGACAATGGTAGTGAGAAATGCACCAAGTATGGTTTTCTGCCAGGCAAATAGGGGAAACAAATCGAGTTGATCATGAATAAAAGTTAAATATACCGCAATGATCAGTGAGGAGAACATCGCAATTATTTCAGTAAAAGCATTTATTCTCCACCAAAACCATCTTAATATGTAGATTAATCCTGTTCCAGCTCCTAAAAGCAGCAGTAAATTAAATGCCTGACTGGCGTCAGTTAGCATAAGTCCCAATACCGTACCCAGCACCATGGTGATAACCGTAAATAATCTACCAGCCCACACCAATTGCCGGTCCGTGGCATTAGGCGAAATAAATCTTTGATAGAAATCATTCACCAGATAGGAAGCCCCCAGGTTCAATTGTGTAGATATAGTAGACATGTAGGCTGCAATAAGCGATGCCGCTACTAAACCTAGCAAACCACTAGGCAGAAGTGTCAGCATGGCTGGATAAGCCACGTCGTGTCCAAGCTTATCTTCTGGGAGATCTGGAAATGCTTTCTGAATATCAGTTATCTCCGGGAAAACCACCAAGGAAGCCAACGCAATTAATATCCAGGGCCATGGCCGCAGCGCATAATGGGCAATATTATACAAAAGAGTAGCGCCTACTGCATTTTTCTCATCCTTAGCAGAAAACATCCGTTGAGCTATGTAACCTCCACCACCTGGCTCTGCTCCGGGATAATAAGATGCCCACCACTGCACCGCCAACGGTACTAACAATACCGGTACCCAAATCTGAGGGTCGCTAAGATCGGGTAATAGCGATAACTTACTTTGTACCACTTCATTCTGTAACAGTTTACTAATACCACCAACCTGGTCTAAATTGACCAAATAAATACAGGCCCATATAGATCCTACCATGGCTATCATAAACTGCACAAAGTCGGTGATAATCACTGCCTTGATACCTCCTAGTGCACTATATAAAAGGGTTATGGATCCTGCAATTAACAAAGTCTGCCAACCACGTAAATCCAAGATTACCTCTCCAAATTTTATCGCTGCCAGAGACACTGCCCCCATCACCAATACGTTAAAAATCAATCCTAAATAGAGTGCTCTGAACCCCCTTAAAAATGCTGCTGCTTTCCCGCTATATCTCAATTCATAAAACTCTATGTCGGTCATAACCCTTGACCGCCGCCATAACTTTGCATAGACGAATACCGTGAGCATTCCTGAGAGCAGTAAGGCCCACCAGGCCCAATTCCCCGACACTCCATTTTCACGTACCAGATTAGTTACCAGGTTTGGTGTATCGGCCGAAAAAGTTGTAGCTACCATGGATACACCCAATAGCCACCAAGGCATGTTTCTTCCTGATAAGAAGAATTCTGCAGTACTGGATCCTGCCCTTTTAGATACGATTAAGCCAATCAGCAAAGATACTGCAAAGAAGGACCCGATTAGGACCCAATCTAAATTTGATAATACCATCGGTTAGCCACGTTTAGTTATTCAATTGTCTTATCTTTGGCCAATTGAATTTTTAATATAGTAATATTTATTTATGAAGCCTACACTACTGATTTTAGCCGCTGGCATGGGGAATCGCTATGGAGGTTTGAAGCAAGTTGATCCCATGGGTCCTTCGGGTGAAACCCTGATGGAATATGGAATTTACGATGCTATCAAGGCGGGTTTTAAAAAGGCCGTTTTTTTGTTTAGAGATAATATTGTAGAGGCATTTGAGCAGAACTACAAAAACCTGCAGGACCATATTGAAGTGGAGTATGCTTTTCAGGAAGTAAATCCGGAGATCATATACGCAGGTAAGAAAATAGAATATCCAGAAAGAGAAAAGCCCTGGGGTACCGCTCATGCGGTACTTAGTGCAGCAGACGCAATTCAAGACCCGTTTGCTGTAATTAACGCTGATGATTTTTATGGTCCCAGCGCTTACCAGGCCATGATTGAATACCTAAAGCTGTCAGACAGTTTGCAGCAGAAATATGCCATTGTGGGATATCCAATAGAGAAAACACTTTCTCCATTTGGCACCGTATCAAGAGCAATTTTGGAGATCAACGGTCACCAAAGTTTAAAAAAAGTTGTAGAGCGTACAAAAATTAAGGAAACTGGTGGTGTAGTCAACTATTATGAAAATGATCATCAGATCGCTATTCCCCAAGGCACCTTGGTTTCTACAAATTTCTGGGGATTTACTCCAGCTATTTTTGAGGAACTTTCCCAGCAATTTTCTGAATTTGCCAACCAGAACGGGGAAAACCTAAAATCCGAGTTCTACATTCCCTTTGCGGTGAATAACCTGTTGGAATCCCAAACGGCAGCCGTAGAGGTACTCACCTGCCAGGATAACTGGATGGGCGTAACCTATAAGGAAGACAAACCAGGAGTAACACAGCAAATCAGCTCATTTATTGGTCAGGGAATCTATCCGGATAATCTGTGGAAATAACCGATGGGCGTGACTTCTCATTTGTAGAGCAGGAATTTAACCTACCTGGATCCGTCAAATCCATTGGACCTCTTGGTTCAGGTCATATACATGAGACCTACCTAATTACCTGTGATGACCCCGAACAAAAACAGTTTGTGCTGCAGAAATTCAACCATCTGGTGTTCAAGTATCCTTACCAAGTAGCTGATAATATTCAACTAGTTTACGAACATTCCCTACGATCACCGGAGATCTCATCACTTCAGCCCTTAAAACCAATAAAGACCCGGCGTAATACCACCATATTTGAATCCAAATTAGGGGAATACTGGAGAGTATTTAACTACGTGGAGTCATCTGATTCCTATGACCAAGTGAGTCATCCCAATCAGGCGTTTGGGGCCGCTACCGCCTTTGGATCCTTTATACAGTCAATGCATGGCATGAATCCCGGTGATTTGTTCACCACAATCACAGATTTTCATAACCTGAAACAACGTTTTAAACAACTTAAACAGGCTATCGAAAGAGACACCGCAGCTAGAGTAAGTCAATACTACACTGAAGTTGACTTTGCATTGAAGAGGGAACCAACGGTAGTAACATACACCAAGCTGGTTGAAGATGAAAGCATTCCCCTGCGTGTCACCCACAATGATACAAAAATCAACAATGTGCTTTTCCAGCAGGGTAGCGCAAAAGCCATCTGTGTAATCGATTTGGATACAGTGATGCCGGGGCTGTTACTATACGATTTTGGCGATATGGCCCGCACCTTCTGCAATAGCGTTTTGGAAGAAGAAAGCATTCAAGAAGCAACCTTTCGCATGGATATATTTGAGGCTTTGTGCAAAGGGTTTTTTCAAAGTATTAAATTCCGTTTGTCACCAGCCGAAGTAGTCAGTCTGAAAGCCGGACCCTGGTGGATGACCTATATCATGGGAATTAGATTCCTGGCAGACTTTCTAAACGGTGATGTTTATTATAAAACCAGCCACAAGAATCAGAACCTAGACAGAGTCAGAAATCAATTTTCCCTGCTGACCGATATCGAAAATAAACAGACCGATATCAGTAATATTATTGAGTCTAGCTATTGATAAAGATCCTGATTGTCCAATTTGGCCAATTCTATAAAGAACCCGGCAATTTCTTGCGCTGAGGCCTCCATGTAAACCCTACCCTTCTCAGCAGTCGCTTTTGAAGGATTCCCAACTCCTGTATCTTCGGTTACCTGGGTCCATGCACGCTGAGAAGTGACCCATCCGTCTTTAAGTCCTTGAGGCTTGTAGTTTCTAGCTGCTCCACTTCCGGCCTGATCCAGTCCCAGCACCAGTTGTGGAGCAATATGTAGTATACAACTGGTCTCCATTTCTCCAGCGTGATCTCCGGGCTCATGAAATATTTGGGATTGATCACTGGCCTGAAACCAGTTGGCACTACAAACAAACACATCAGGATAATACACCGATAGTTCTCGGATCATGGATTTGAAATTATTTCCTCCATGCCCATTTAATATTACCAGCTTGTCAATTCCGGTGGCTTCCAGAACCTGAACCAGGTCTTTAAGTAGAGCCAGTTGGGTGCTTGGGTTCATATTGAGACATAGGGAAATGTCCATTTGACCGGTATTTACACCAAAAGGAACAGTTGGTAGCACAATTAGCTTTGTTCCCTGCTCCCAGGCTATAGCTGCAGCCTTGGCTGCTATATGGTCACACTGAATGTTATCAGTGGCATAAGGTAAATGATAATTATGTGCTTCGGTGGCACCCCAAGGTAGTACTGCCAACTTATACCGTTGTGATTTGACTTCCTTCCAGTTGGTTTCCGCAAGAATATAGGGTCGCATCTTTGATTTTTTTAGTGTTGTGAACCGGTTCTAGTAAAAGACAATTTCACACTGTGGGACAGATTTCTTAAAACTTTCAATATCCCGTAAATTAATTTTGGTGTTGTAGC
>JANQPK010000234.1 GCA_028289505.1 Cyclobacteriaceae bacterium | reverse complement strand
AATCACTTCTTCACCTATGTGAATGAAAAGGCAGGATCTGTCAGTGAACTTTGAGTAATCAATTGTAAACGGACACACTCATGAAGTCAATAATCGCATTATACATATTTCTATCAAGCGTTGGACCTTCTCATCAAGGCACACTCGAAGACACGCTGACCGAGGCGAAAAAAGAAAATAAGCAGGTACTGCTCTACTTCTCTGGAAGTGATTGGTGTTTACCCTGCATTAAGTTTAAAAAAGCAATCTTGAATGATCCGGAGTTCAAGTCGTCTACTCAAGCATCTACCCTGATTTATCAGGTCGATTTCCCAAGAAATGACACCTCGGACGATGAAGGAATAGCCTACAAGAAGCAGATAGCTAAACGATACAATCCTGAGGGAAGCTTCCCAAAAGTGTTGTTACTGGATTCAGGAGGAAACATACTTTGGGAAAAGGACGGCTATAAAAATGAAAGTGCTGAAATATTTCTACAAAGAATGCAAACGGCACAGTTATCAGAGAAGCCATGAGGAAGGTAAAAGCAAAACTCATGGGCAACACCTTCACCTTTGGTGCCGACCACCCCTCTGTTAGGATTTGTACAAAAGCCATTGATCAGGCTATCCAGGAAGTTCTAAGGATTGAGGGACTGTTTACCACCTACCATGAGGCAAGCGAAACCCAACGCATCAATAGGCTGGCAGGCATAGCACCAGCCAGGGTTTCTGAAGAGATGATTGGGCTGATCCAGCGAGGTAAGAGAATATCTCAGTTGACACAAGGGGCATTTGATCTCAGCTATGGATCGCTGGATAAACGCTTCTGGAATTTTGATCAATCGATGGACGTACTCCCCAGTAAGGAACAAGCGCAAAAGGCTATCTCGCTAATCGATTACAGGCGCATCGAAGTAGACACGATAAAGCAACAGGCTTTCTTGAGTAGCAAAGGCATGCGCATCGGTTTTGGCGGCATTGGTAAAGGGTATGCTGCGGATCGTGCTGCTCAAGTAATGAAGAAGGCAGGTATCGAAAGAGGCTTTGTAAGTGCATCGGGAGACATCTACTGCTGGGGAAATCATGACAGGAATTGGAAGATTGCACTGGAACTACCTGAGCAGGTAAGAAAAGTACTGGGCGATTTTGAACTGAATAACTACGCGGTGGCCACTTCCGGAGACTATGAAAAGTGTGTCACCATCGATGGGGTTAGGTATAGCCATACCATCGACCCTAAAACGGGCTTCCCGGCAAAATCGATGAAAAGCGTTACCGTCATTGCTCCGTTTGCAGAGTTGGCTGATGCACTTTGCACACCGTTGATGATCATGGGCCCGGAGGTGGGTCTAAATATGATCAACCAGGTAGCTGGTGTTGAATGTATCATCATCGATCAGGACAATAACATTCATTTTTCAAAAAATATCCATAACGAATATGCTTAAAAAGAGACTCATAAAACTGAGCAAGCCTTCCGCCTTAAACAGGTTTAAACGGATCAAAGCCTTCGGTCCAGCAGTAGCAGCGGTTGTCACTATTGCAATGCTATCCGGCTGTGCGGCACTGAAGCCAGAAAAAGTAGCACCTTTTGAAAAGATCTACCTCAATGATGCTGAAATGGATCTGGCCAACCGTGAGATTGAGGTTTTTGAAAAGAATTTCCTGCTTTACCGCGAGGCAGCTTCCGGTGCGAATGGTGGGAGAAACGGAGGAGGTTGCGGCTGTAATTAGACTAAAACGACACTAAAATGAGAAAAATCACATTGGCTATGGCGGCCATTCTTTTTAAGACGATGCTTTTATTCGGGCAGACCACTGATCAGGAATATGAGAAGAAAAAACTCACGTTACAAGAGGCTTCCATCGTATCCAGCTATTATCAGCAGGACGGGAACAATTCAGCTGTTACCGGAGGTGAAGGCACAGAGGAGCTAACCGATATCAGTAACCAGATCACCATCAGGTTTAGTAAGCAGTCCGAAACGGGGAAGCGACATGATTTCACCTTTGTACAAGGAGTTGATTTTTATACTTCCGCCTCTTCGGACAATATCGACCGGATTGATAGCTCTCCTTCCAGGCTGGACGTTCGAACCTATCCGCTCTTGAGTTGGCAAATGACCAATGCAGAAGAAACCAGGGGTATCACAGCCAATGCATCATTTAGTATCGAATATGACTACACCTCCTATGGTTTTGGAGGAGGCTGGTGGGCACAATCTCTCGATAAAAACCGGCTCTTTTCGGTAGAAGCGCAGATTTTCCTGGATACTTGGGATGTGATCCTACCTGAAGAGCTGCGACCACCCGGCTATGGAAGTGGTGGCGCAGATGATCCACTCCCCATCGATCAGGAAGCACGCAATTCTTACAACCTCTCTTTTGTTTACAACCAAGTAATCAACAAACGAATGCAGGTAAGCTTACTCGCAAATCCGGGTTTGCAACAAGGCCTGCTCTCCACACCTTTTCATCGGGTATTTGACAGGGATTTGCTGGTAATGACGGAAGAACTCCCGGATGAACGATTCAAAATACCACTCGGGATCAATATGCGCTATTTCTTAGGTAAAAGCTTCATCGTTCGCTTACACTACCGATATTATCGGGATACATGGGAAGTAAACAGCCATACGATCAATGCGGAGCTACCCATCAAGATCAACCCTCAGCTTTCCATTAGTCCATTTTTTCGATGGCATACCCAGTCTGCGGCCGAATATTACGAACCTTTCGCGCAGCACAGACCTGCTGCGGAGCTACGAACGAGTGATATCGACCTGGCAGACCTCACCAGTACATACACTGGTGTAAACCTTAGGTATCAGCGATTAAAAGGCTTCTTTGGCGTTGAGAATTGGAATATGGTAGAATTCCGTGTCGGTATTTATGACCAATCCAGAGGGTTGGATGCGCAAAGTTTTAGTATAAGTACAGGGTTTAGGTTGCCGGAGTGAGCCTGAAAGGAACTTTGGTGATTACCTTAATATTTGGTTAAAGTGTCAGGTGGGATTTCAGCGAATAAGCGAAATACTAGAGCTAACCGAAAAACAATTGATAAGTTTGACCGTCATTAAATGGTAGCTCATCAGAGTATTGCTAACAACCAGTCAAGTAAACAAAGCGACTTATGGATAGTCTCACCCAGATCGTTTTAGGTGCCTCAGTCGGTGAGTATGTACTGGGACATAAAGTGGGTAACAAAGCCATTGCCTACGGAGCTCTTGCAGGTACCATACCTGATCTGGATGTTCTCGTTGGCAACTTTACCGATACCGTTACCGCGATTGAATTGCATCGAGGTTTTTCCCATTCTATTGCGTTTGGTATATTGGTTAGTCCGGTTTTAGGCTGGGTCACAGCAAAGATTCACTCAGACGCTAAATGGAAAGACTGGACCATGCTATTTTTCTGGGGAATCATTACCCACACCTTATTGGATGTTTTTACAACTTGGGGAACACAGCTTTTCTGGCCTTTCAATTATCGGATAGCCCTAAATAGCATTTTCGTCATTGACCCTTCTTATACACTACTCTTCCTTATTACTACAGTGGCTGTTTTATTCTACAAACGAAAAGCCAGAACGAGAAGAGTTTTAAATGCAATAGGTCTTATTTGGTCTACGAGCTATCTGTTGATGGCGTTATTTATCAAGACTATTGTTAACGAACAATTTACCTCTGCCTTGGCCGAACAGGATATAGCCTACCAGCAGCTATCCACGAGACCTAGCCCTTTAAATACGATTCTTTGGTACTCTAATGTAGATACAGAAGATGGATACCTACTTGGGGAATACAGTTTCTTTGACCGCCAGCCGATCCGTTTTACACACTATCCAAAGAATCGGGAAGAGTTTACGGATATCGAGCAGGAAGAAAAGGTGCAACGTTTGATAGCCATTAGTAAAGGGTGGTATTTGTTAAGCGAAGAAAATGGTGAGCTCTACTTTAACGATCTGCGTTTTGGGGTTCGTCCCAAGCCTGATGGAAGAAAAGAATTCGTTTTTAAATACGCCTTAACACCCTCTTCCGGAGGACTTCAGGTAGAAGAAACACCAAAAGACGTGGAAGACGGCAGATTTCTGATGGGAGCCTTGTGGGAGCGAATAAAAGGCAATTGAAGAATGTATTTTTTAAAACAAATGCAATAGGCCAGAAGAGGTTTACTTGTAAATATCTGTGTTAGATTCTGACGGAGTTTTTCTTCTCCTCAAAGCCCTAAACATTTTGAATCTTTACTAGTGAGTTTCTATCCTCCCGCCTTGATCATCTTCATTTCCACGGGAAGCACTTTTATACTTCGTTTTCTACGATTTCTAGCCACTTTACAGACAAGCTACTGCGCTTAGCAATTATACATTTTTTCCTCCTCTCAAATCCCCGTATCTTGGAATCATGAGGTTTCAATTTTATACCTTACTTCTAGTACTACAACTTATTCATCTGCCTGGATGGTGTCAAAATCTTAATACAGACAGCCTGGAAAACAAACTAGGCTATTCCTACGGCCAGCAAAAATTAGAATTACTTCATCTTTTATCTGAAGCTTATCAAAATAGCCACTCCAAAAAATCCATTGAATACGCAAAGCAGGCAATAAGGCTGTCTTTGGACCTTGGCGATTCTTTACTGACAGGTGAGTCTCTTCAAATTCTTGGAAATAGTTATTTGCTTACAGGCAATATTGTGATGGCAGATAGCAGCTTCAAACGAGCTGAAACACATTTTTACCATCAAGAAGCCATCCACCATCTAGCGGGCCTCAAAATAGACCAAGCCCAGGTATTAGTCAATCAAAACAATATGGACTTTGCCTACCAAACGGTAGAAGAGGCGCTTCCTACCATTCAAAAAGCTGGATTAATAACAAAAGAGCTAAAAGCACTCAACATCCTGGCAGGTATCAGCTACTACAGGGGAAACTATGACAAGGCACTTGCACTTACACAAAACATCAGTGAGTTGCACCTCAGAGAAGGACAGCTAGATCGGTATGCTGCTGTAATATTAAATACAGGAAGTATCTATCAGGTGAAAGGCTCATATGTTCAAGCATTGAAGCACTATCAATTGGGATTAGATATCGCAGATAGTGTGGACGCAATCACGTATATCATTCATGCTCACGAATTGATTGGAGGACTTCATGCGGCCAGAAATCGTTTTGACCAAGCCACTGCTTTCTATCAAACTGCCCTTGATCTCAGCGTTGAAAATCAATTGATAAGTAAACAAATTGCCACGCTTCATAATCTAGGAGATTTGTATAGCAAGAGCCAAGCATACTCAAAAGCCGACTCCATTTTGAAGGCCGCCCTCTACCTTTCTGATAGTATTGGTAATGAGCTCTTTTTGGCCAACGGACAATCACTGAGAGGTGCTAACTATCATCGTTGGGATCAGCCTGTACAGGCCATTGCTTTTTTACATCGGGCACTGGCTTATTTTGACAAAGAAAGGATTTCGACACATGCTGTCAACACATTCTCTGCGCTCGCAGAAGCTTACTATCAATTAAATGATTTGGGTAAAGCAAAAGAATATGGAGAACAAGGGCTGTCACTTGCCAAGCGGATAGGCCATCGTAAAGCAGAAATGCAACTAAGAGAATTACTGACGCATGTCTACCTGGGCTTTGAAGACTTGAGGCTAGCTCTAAAGCACCAGGTGTTGGCGGATAAAATTGAAGATAGCCTTTTTCAAGCTGAGCAGCACATTGTGATCGAAGAAATGAACGCCCGATTTGAGTTAGACAAGCGTGAAGAGGAGATTGGATACCTACAAAATGAATCGGAATTGCAACAAGCACTGGTTAGTCGTCAGCAGAACCAGTTGATCATCATCGCCCTAAGCTCTACACTGCTTTTTCTCCTATTGGCATTACTTTACCGAAACTATAAGCAGAAAGTCATCGCAAATAAGAAGCTTCAAAATGCGCTGGATGATAAAGAAGTATTACTGAAAGAGGTACATCATCGGGTAAAGAACAACCTTCAAGTAGTTGCCACCATTCTCAGATTACAACAAAGAAGGTCAGAAGACCCGGAAGTATTGAATGTTGTGCAAGAAATGGAAAGTCGTGTTGATTCTATTGCGCTAATCCATGAAGACCTTTACAAAAAGGAAGATGTTTCTCAAGTAAATATGCAAACATATCTGGATAAGCTTTTAAACAACAATTTGCATCTTCACCAAACAGAACACCGGATTAGCCATAGCATTGACGCCCCCATTAAAATCCCACTTGATTTGGCTATTCCATTGGCACTGATCACGAATGAACTCACTACCAATGCACTCAAGCACGCATTTCCTGATTCCAGAGAGGGGAAAATACATGTTTCGCTACTTGAAAAAAACGACTCTTTTATGGAACTCACTGTGGAAGACAATGGTATCGGCATGAAAGAGGATGACCCAAAAGGTGAATCCTTTGGTTTGGAGATAGTGTATACACTTACTGAGCAGCTTAAAGGTCACTTTCAATTTTCAAACAATGGCAACACGGTGGCGAAGCTGCGTTTCAAACCTTTCACCGTATGAAAGCACTCATAGTGGAAGATGAAGCCTTGGTGGCAAAAGACATTGGTGAGATCCTTTCCTCTAATGGCTATGAAGTCACCGCCAAGGTAGGTTCGGTAGAAGAGGCACTCATCAGTATTGAGCAAACCGTACCAAACATCGCACTATTGGACATTAAACTCAATGGCGCAGCTGATGGAGTCGATTTGGCACATATTCTCAGGGAGCAGCATCAGATTCCTTACTTATACATTACGGCCCATTCAGACCGGATCACTTTTGAAAGGGCTAAATCGTCCCAGCCAGCAGCATATTTAATCAAACCCTTTAAAGAAGAAGAGGTCTTTACTGCCGTTGAGCTGGCCATCTTCAATCATCTAAATCATGACCGCTCACTGAGTACGAAAGAGTGTAATCAGGAAGGATGGCGGGTCAACCAGTTGAGGGCTTACATCTTGGAGCATCTTTCTGAGTCTATCAAGCTGGGCGATCTGGCAGAAGTAGTAAAAATGAGTGTATATCATTTTGCCCATCACTTTAAGGATCAGATGGGGATTCCTCCTTATCAGTACGTCATCAATCTTCGCCTGGAGCAAGCTGAAAAGCTACTGATAACCGATCTGAGTATAGCACAAATTGCTTTCGAAACGGGTTTTTCGAGTCAAAGCCATTTCAACAAGCATTTCAAGAAGAAGCATAATCTCTCTCCAGCAGCTTACAGGAAACTGAAAAGATAGGGCCTCAAACGTCACGGATCGAAGGAAGTCGCAAGAATGAACAACATGTGACAAGATTGTTGTATCTCTTAGTCTTACAGACCAGGAACTTTCGATTTTAAATTCTTATCACAATTAAAATATATGAAGTTATGAATTTACTATCGATATTCAGCTTAGCGATGGTAGCAGTATTGCTCAACACAAGTTGCAAGGGGCAATCGCTCGAAGGAAAAAAAGTGGCCATCCTATCGACCATGGGATTTGAGAAAGTGGAGCTTGAGCTCCCTATGAAAGCACTTCAGGAGGCAGGAGCTACGGTACATATCATCTCTCCTGATGGCAAGCCGATCAGGGCTTTAGAATTCCCTGAGTGGGGCGAAGAAATGAAAGCCGATAAATCACTGGCCGAGGTGAAGCCTTCGGATTATGATGCGCTCTATCTACCCGGTGGTATCATCAATCCGGACATTTTACGAACCAACGATGCGGCGGTGGCATTTGTCGCAGAATTTGCGAAGAGTGGAAAACCTATGGCTTCCATGTGCCATGGCCCCTCTACGATGATCACAGCAGGAGTGGTAAAAGGGAAGAAAATGACCTCCTGGCACTCTATTAAGGCAGACTTGGTGAATGCCGGTGCAAAATGGGTGGACGAAAGTGTGGTTGTGGACGGTAATCTGGTGACAAGCCGTAATCCAGGTGATATCCCAAGGTTAAATGAAGAGATGATCAAGCTAATTGCCTCGAAATGAATCGCAGGAAGCTAATTGGAAGACTGGCGCTGCTGATGAGTATGACCGGTCTATCTACAAGTTCCTTGGCGAACCTGGCAGGCAATTCGAGAAAAAACTCAAAGACCATGAAAGCAAAAGCAAGAAGTGTACATCACATTGGCATCCCGATCAAAAATCTGGATGTTTCACTGAAGTTTTACCAGGATTTTCTTGAGGGCAAAGTACAATTCATCAATGAAATGATAGGCCAGGGATTTTCAGATGGAGTACAAGTGCCTAACGCCAAATGTAGGTTCGCTATGCTTGAGATCGGCAACACCATCATTGAATTGATTGAATACACGAACCCGCTGGGTGAACCGTATACTCAATCAAACAATGACCTGGGAGCCATTCATATCGCTTTCGAAGTGGACGACATCCATGCTGTTTATCGAAAGCTACAGGATGGCGGAGTGAAATTCAATGCCGCTCCTTACACTTTCAAAGAGGAAGACAAAGCAGCGGATGTTATTGGTGCAACCTTCGCTTACTTCAAAGATCCCGATGGCATTCAATTAGAGATCTTTGAGGCTGCAAAATGATTTATGTATGACCGGGGACTCCTCCGGTCTTTTTACCATTTTTCAAAAGATTAAGATGAATACAAAATTTGATGTGTAGAGTTTTAGAGACAAATATTAGACCATAACCAAATCCGCTTACTCACCCTCCAGCCTTAATCATCTTCATCTCCTCAAAAAGCCCCAATCGTTTGATGCGGTAGTCTAAGGTCGTGGCTTTTAGCCCTAGCAGTTTGGCAGCTCCATTTTCTCCAGCTACTCGCCCTTTCGTTTGGCGAAGGGCAACCAATATTTTTTCACGTTCGACCGCTTCGGCTGAGGGTGCTGCACTGGAAGGGATCACAGAAGAAACAATGGGTGGACTCGGTGGCAAGGGGGTTGCCATCAGCGGACGGGCAAGCTGTATTAAGTCAACCTGCTGCAAAATGGCAGATTGCTCCATCAGATTCTCCAGTTCTCTTACATTGCCCGGGAAACTGTAGCTCAATAACTGTGAAAGCACGTCCGGGGCAAATCCTTGAAAAGATTTTCCCATTTTCTTACAAAATCGCTGGGCAAAGAAGTTCGCCAGTAAGGCAATATCGTCCTTTCGCTCTCGTAGGGCAGGAATGACCAATGGAAACACACTCAATCGATAATACAGGTCTTCCCGGAAGTTGCCGGCCTGCACTTCGGTTTGTAAATCCCGATTAGTTGCAGCAATCACCCGGCAGTCCGTTTTTAAGGTTTGATTACTTCCCAGACGTTCAAACTCCTTTTCTTGCAATACCCGAAGCAGTTTTGCTTGCAATCCTAAGGGCAGCTCCCCAATCTCATCCAGGAAGATGGTGCCCTTGTTTGCTAGTTCAAACTTACCAATGCGCTGCTTCATTGCCCCGGTAAAGGCCCCTTTCTCGTGTCCGAAAAGCTCCGATTCAATGAGGTTTTCAGGCAGTGCTGCACAGTTTACTTTGACAAGCAATTGCTCCGTTCTTCCACTTTGACTGTGGATAGCCCGGGCGATCAGCTCTTTCCCAGTACCCGTCTCTCCTTGAAGCAAGACGGTGCTCTCGTGGGGGGCAATTTGCTCGATCTGCTGGAATAGCCTTAGCATTACCGGACTGTTACCAATGATGTTTTGATAGTTGTGCTCAGTGCGTACCTCCTCCACCAGGTAATCCTTTTCTTCTTGCAGTCGGCTATTAAGTGCCTCAATCTCCTGGTAGGCTAGCTGCTTTTCCAGGGCGAGTTGAAAAGAAGGTGCGATTTTCTCGATTAAACTAAGATGGTCAGTAAGTAAACCATTTTCCCCCCTGCTATACAAATCGATCCATAGGGTTTGTTCTTCGTTCATCTCAAATGAGTATATCAACATACTTTTAATATCGAAAGTCCGCTTTATCAGACCCATAAAGCTATTTTCATTGGCCAGTGCTTCAAAACTTTCTGCATTCCAAACGATAGGTTTTGTAGACTTAAAGTAAGCTTGCTCATTTTGCAAGGTGGCAGGATTCGCCACAATCATCTTCAGAAAAGTATCGGCAGTAAGCACCCGGTACTCATTCGCACCGATGCGCTCAAAAGTGCGATTCAATGAATGGTTTGGGTCGCTAGCGAATCTGAAAGTCAGCATATGAAAGGGAATGGCGGGCTGTAAGGCTTGCACTACCTGCTGTAGTTTTGCATTCCAATCTTTGCCAATATTCAGCGCGTCCACCAGCTTTGCTTTGAGCGCTTCTTCTTGTTCACGCTGTTGGATATGCTCGTTGGCCAGTGCATTGCTAACCGCTATTGCCATTTGATCACCAATGGACTTAAACAACGAAAGTTGCCGTTGATCAAAGTGGTTACCTTTTGTAAAAGCCAAAAGAAAAACACCGAAGATTTTCCCTGAGGCTTTTAAAGGAACCAAAACGGCCTCAGAGAGGTCTTTTTTAAGCTCCTCCAGCAACACACGATCAGTAAAACCACTGTAATCACAGTCATAATTAAAAACAAGGGGTTGTCCACCACTATTTTCGCAAGCGGCTATACAAGCTGCCAACTGTGAACCTTTGTAGGGAACCTTTTGCGTGGTATAAAAGCCAAGGTCAAAATATTTAGCATCGAATAAATCACTACCGGCAACTTCGTGATGCAAAACAGCCAGATCTCGATATTCATCTTTTTCTTCATCAATGATAATGAGCGCATGTTCTTGAGAACTAAAAATGGGCGAAACGTGCTCGATGACTTCCCTGAGCAAGGCATCTACACTCCTTGCCTGACTGATTGCCTCAGCAACTCTCAACTGCAACTGCTTTTGTTGGTTCTCGAGGATGATCTGCTCATTGGCCAATACGTTTGACAAGGCCACACTCAATTGCTTGGCAATGGACTGAAAAATGGGGATATCTGAATCGGTGAATCTCTCTTCTTGTTCGGACCAAAAGTAGAGCGCTCCAATAACGGTATTGCCTTGTTTTAGAGGGCCAAAAATAACCTGACGTAGTGGGGATTCTTTATCCAACTCAAAGTGAGGATGATCGAAGGTGGTGTAAAGTTCATCCACCGCCATGATCGTGATATCTTCTTGACTCAGAAATTTGGAAAGTTCTGTTATCGGATTCCATCCTGCTAAGCCTGCTTGGTGAAGTAAGTGGTTAAGCCCCACTGTATTATAGCCATAGTCGACCATCAGGTCACGCTCACGTTCATTTTCCCAATCAAAGGCAAAAAGTCCTGCATCAGCAAAGGAATAAACCTTTTGCAATTTATCAAAAATGGCCTTTACTAAGTCTTCACTCCGGTTGATGTTAGTAATAGATTCGGTAATTTCCAATAAGGTTTCACTGAACTGCCTTTCTTCTTGTAGTTGTTGTATGATCTCTTCAGGATGCTGCATGCTGTATTAACGAAATATTCCTCAATCTTTCTTAAAAATTCCAAATTATTTTAGAATAATTGGAATTATAGCCTATTGGGTTGTCTGCGTTTTTAAGCTAAATAATTGATAATCAATATATTAATTATTTTAAATAGGTAGGTATACATCTTGGTATAGTCTATTTCCAACAGTTTCAGAAAAATGGAAAAGACAGCTAGATATATCAATAACTTGCGAGCCATCTACCACTCAAAGGAGGAGTTGCTCAATGCGGTGACACAGCATCAGGTCATTTACTTCATTCACTACAAAAATGGAAAAGAATGTGAAGTATACTTTGATTTTGAACTACCAGAACCCAAACGTATCGAAAAGCCGATGGCACTCGGGTATCAACACGGGCGGGCGGGCGAACTCATTATCGAAGATCAGCAATGTTATGAATTCAATTGTCACTATCACCTGAGTGATAAGCTCAGCAATATCCTCACCCTACACATTATTAAAGAGCTTCAAAACAATGGGCACTCCGACAAGCATTATTTGGAGCTGTTGGCTGTCACTACGATTTCCCACTTACTGAAAACACATGCCCGTTACCTGGATAACTTCCCGGATGGACACCAGGGGTTTTCTTTGGGTAAGCTCAGACGAATCGATACCTTTTTAGAAGAGCACATTCAGTCTGTGATCACAGTACACGACATGGCGGAAGTAGTTGGTTTTAGTAAAGGCTATTTCTCAGAGATGTTCAAAAAAACGACCGGGCTTTCACCCTACCAGTACCTGGTCCGCTTCCGGATGGAAAAGGCCCGTGAACTACTGCTTACCACCCATGATAGCGTCATTCAGATAGCACTACAAGTAGGCATTGATAGCCAATCCCATTTTTCTCAACTATTTAAGCGCTACTATAGCCTTTCTCCAAAAGAGATGCGGGTATTGTTCAGCGATTCCCACTAACATTTCATAAACTATACCCTTTTTGTTGAATCAAAATCCAACAAATCTTAAACAATAGGAGAAATCTTAAAGCAAAGATGCTTTTACATAAAGTTCTTTACATAAGAAAATAGCGAATAGACGCTCAATCACGATTTGTAATAAATGATAAAATCAAATGCGAAAATAATGAAAAGCACAGTATCACTTTTATCCCTATTAATCGTCCTGGCAATAGGTTGCCAGGCAACAACTAAAGACGATCAAAACATGCAGACAGCACAAACAGAGACAGAAGCGGTTTCCAAGATGAAACCGGGTAAAAACAAGATCACCTTCGAGAGTAACGGAGAGACCTTGGTAGGACACCTTTATCTTCCCAATGATTATCAGGAAGGAAAGAAATATCCTGCCGTACCAATTCTAGGACCCATGACATTTGCTAAAGAGCAAGCACCTACCGAATACGCTAAAAGATTTGCAGAAAGAGGGTTTATCGGCCTGGCCTTCGATTCAAGGTACCGAGGAGAAAGTTCTGGTACTCCCAGGGAGTTTGAAGACCCCATAGCGAAAGTGGAAGACGCACAAGCCGCAGCACACTTTTTATCCAGCTTGCCTATGGTAAATGATGATGAGATCTTTGGATTTGCCGTGTGTCAAGGCAGTTCAGAAATGCTGAGAGCAGTAGCTGAAGATGATATTTTTAAAGGAATTGTAACTGTAGCAGGACACTACAGAGACAGAGCTGCCGATATTCAGTGGATGGGTACAGAAGAAGCCTTGAACGAACGATTAGCCGCAGGCCGTGAAGCACGAGATGCTTTTAAAAAGAACGGTGAAGTGATCAACGTACCTGCTGTAGATGAAACTAGAATGGACGTTGGCATGCCCGGAAAGTTTGTCTACGATTGGTATATCGAGTGGGCCAATAAAGGAATTTGGGAGAACAATTACCCTAAAATGAGTGATGCCAATCTATTGGAGTACGAATCGTTGACAGCTGCTCAAAAGCTGGACAAACCTTACATGATGATCCACAGTGACAATAGCTTTTTGCCTGATGCTGCCAGACGACAATTTGCAGCGGTACCGGCAGAGAAGAAAAAGCTGCAGTGGGAAGGTCAGACCGGACATTTTCAATACTATGATGATCCCTCCACCCTGGACAAGACGGCAGACCTGGCTGTAGCCTGGTACAACGAGATATAATTTGATTTCGGAGGGATAAGTAGTGTCTCTAACTAAACTCACTCGTCATTGCGAACGTAGTGAAGCAATCTTTGAAAATAATGACTAAATGAACTTTGAGATCGCTTCCTCTGTCGAGATGACGAAATATTTTGATGTTTTCTTAGAGACACTGAGTAAACTGGGATCCCTCCGTATTCTTCTCGCCTTAAATGATTTGAAAAATGAAATACAAACTACTAGGTAAAACAGGTTTGCGCGTTTCTGAACTAGCCCTGGGCACGATGACCTTCGGTGAAGACTGGGGATGGGGCAGCAAAGCTGAAACCAGCCAGCAGATCTTTGATTATTTCCTGGACCAGGGAGGTAACCTGGTAGATACCGCCAATATCTACACGCAAGGCACCAGCGAGGAGATTACCGGCAAGTTGATGAAAGGCAAACGGCATCAGATCGTACTCTCCACGAAGTATGGCGCTTCTA
>JANQPK010000232.1 GCA_028289505.1 Cyclobacteriaceae bacterium | reverse complement strand
TGAAAATATTAAATTAACAGGCTAAAAAATGCATCTGATATTAAGAATTAATGATTTAATGATCCATTTTATTATTTAAATAAAAAAAATAGGCCATATATTGGCCTATTTCTTCATATAATACAATTTTATTAAAACTAATACATGTCAGTTTTTATGCAGAAGTGCAGTATTCCTCTATGGCATCTCGGATTTTTTCGAAAATACTTACCAGAAGTTCAGGATCTTCCTCCAGTAGGGTGACCCGGAATCCTAGTAGTTGTGAGTGGAAAGAGGATAACGGTACTACACAAACCCCTGTGGTGGCCAACAAATAGTACGCAAAGCGCTTATCCAGTGCTAAATCATCACCAATCCATTGCGATAGTAGAGCCTTAACTTCAGGATTATCTGTTTTTATATATTGTGAGCGGTTCAAAACACCCTTTTTAAAAACGATGGTATTAAAAAAGGCACCAAAAGTTTCGTTGAAGGTGATATACGGAACCTTCCCCAATATATCCGCAATTCTTTTCCCTCTTACTCCGATAGCTTGGTTGAGCGCAAGTCTATAATCAGGATACCTGGGATCAGACAGGATCAATGGGATGGCTTTTTGTGGTAAGGTGGTGGCACAAACCTCAGTCATCTTCACATCTTCCAAGGCAGTACATAGCGCAGAGAAATCAGGGTCTACACGGCGATTATAAAATTCCATCCAACCACAACGGGCGCCGGGCCAGGGCAGCTCTTTGGAAATACCAGATAAGGCAATACCTGGCACGTCTTCTATTACTTCAGATAGTGCATAGGATCTGGTTTGGTGATAAGTAATGTTATTGTAAATCTCATCACTTACCAGAATCAGCTCATAATCCCTGGCCATGCGAACCATTTTCTGTAAAGTCTCCAGGGGGTATACCATACCTGTGGGATTGTCGGGATTGATGATCAGGATGCCGATTATATTTGGATTATACCGAATCTGATTATGTAGATCCTCCATATCAGGATACCACTTATTTTCCGGATCCAGCCTGTAGGTTAATGGAGCTGCATTAGCATGTGCTGCTTCCGCTGAACTATGCGTGGCGTAAGCAGGGGAGGGGCCGATGATCCGGGAACTGGAATGTAGAAATTGGTATAGCTTGGAAATGGCATCTCCCAAGCCATTAAAGAATAGTATATCTTCTTCGGTAATTTGCGCTCCTCCTCTTTTATTGGTGCGCTTGGCTAAAAAGCGCCGGGTTTCAGGTATACCCTTGGAATGGCAATAGCCATAAGTCCCATCATCGTTTACCAAGTTGGTTATAGTCGACTTGATCCAATCCGGGATTTTGGCGTGTTTTTGAATAGGGTCACCTATATTCTCGTAGTATATAGATATACCAAGCCGCTGCAGACTGTCTGCTTTCTTTACGATATTCCGTATTTCGTATTCAAGCTGTCCAGCTCCTTCAAAAAGTACCTTTTGTCTCATTTTATTTAGTTTCAATCAATTGTTGCAGGTTTTTCTGGTAGGTTTCAAAATTGAAGCTGGCCTGTGTTTTATTTAGCTTTTCCCTAATTTCTTCAGTTCCCAGATTTCCAATGCTACCCAGATGGGTGTGTTCTATCTCCTTTTTAGCAGTAAAGTTGTTATTGGCAATGTTCTCAGCAATGTGTCGATAAGCATCCCGGAAAGACTTTCCTGAGAGAACTTGCTGATTGACATTTTCCACACTGTAGATGAGCTCATACCTCGGATCATCAATAACCCGCTTGTTTACCTTCATCTGTGATATCACCGAACTAATAATTTGGAAACAGTCGGAAGCATGATCCAACGAGGGTAATAGCAGCTCTTTGGTCAGCTGTAAGTCCCTGTGATATCCGCTAGGGAGGTTGATCAGTACTGCTTGAATTTGCTGAGGCAGGGTTTGTAGATGATTGCATCGGGCCCGTATCAATTCGAATACATCCGGGTTCTTTTTATGGGGCATGATGCTGGAACCAGTGGTTATCGATTCAGGGAAACTCAAAAATCCAAAATTCTGACTGTTGTATAAACAAATATCCATAGCCATTCGGCCAAGGGTATTGCACAGGCTGGAAATCGAAAAAGCAACTGCTGCTTCGGTTTTGCCCCTGGACATTTGAGCAGCTACTGAATTGACATGTAAATCCTGGAAGCCTAATAGCTCAGTAGTCAATTTTCGATCCAAAGGGAATGAATTTCCAAAACCGGCAGCCGATCCCAATGGGTTTTGATTTACGATATCGAAGCTGGCCTTTAGTATCTTCAAATCATCAACAAAAGTCTCTGCATAAGCCCCGAACCACAGTCCAAAAGACGAGGGCATAGCCGCTTGCATATGTGTATAACCGGGGATTATCACTTCTTTATGAAGCTCACTGAGGTCCAGTAAGGCTTCTACCAAGTTTCCAACTAATTGACTAAGCGTCTTTATTTGATCCCGTAGGAATAATTTAAGATCCAATAAAACCTGGTCATTTCTGGATCTTCCGCTATGTATTTTCTTGCCTACTTCTCCTAAGCGCTCGGTGAGCATAAACTCCACCTGGCTGTGAACATCCTCTACGGATTCACCAATTACAAATTCACCTTCTTCGATCTGTCGATAAATATTAACCAGTGCTGCTTGCAATTGGCTCCACTCCTGGGCATTGATCAAGCCAATTTCCTTAAGCATTTGGGCATGAGCCATGGAGCCAAGCACGTCATAAGGGGCCAGCAGCAAGTCCAATTGTTGGTCCATACCTATGGTGAATTTTTCAATTTCCCCGGATAAGGAGGTATCCTTTGCCCAAAGTTTCATAACTGTAAATCTGTTAATAGTTGTATATAGGTATCAATTCCCTCTTTTATCTCAGAGAGTAAAATGTACTCATCAGCGGTATGTGAACGAGAAGATTTACCAGGCCCAATTTTCACGCTGGGGAATGACATTAGGGCTTGATCGGATAGGGTTGGGGAGCCATAGTGATTCAGTCCCATTTTCTTTCCTTTTTGTACTATGGGATGATCCAGTGGTATACCAGAACTGTTCAACCTCAAAGATCGAGGTTTAATATCGGCCTTAATTTGTTCTTTCAAAAAAGCAACCACTTTCTGATTGCTATAGTGTTCATTAGTTCTTATATCCACCACGAATTGACAGTTTGCAGGTACCACATTGTGCTGTTTCCCCGCGTTTATCTGGGTCACCGTCATTTTAACTGGTCCCAGCAACTCCGAAGTTTCAGGGAATTGGTGTCTCTGAATGAAATCAATATCTGCCAGTGCCGAGTAAATAGCGTTTACACCCTCGTCCCTAGCCGCGTGTCCGGCTTTACCAGAGGCAACACAATCAAGCACCACCAAACCTTTCTCTGCAATTGCCATTTGCATCTCAGTAGGCTCTCCCACTAGTGCTAGGTCTATGGGCCCCAGATCATCAAGTATGCTGCTTATGCCCTTGCTTCCGGAAATTTCTTCCTCTGCGGTTAAGGCCAAAATCAATCGATATGGCAACTCCGGTTTACCGGACAGGTGTAAAAACGTAGCCAATAGGCTCACTGCCGAGGCTCCCGCATCATTGCTGCCTAATCCGCATAACCTATGATTCTTGATAATTGGATCATGTGGGTCGTTGGTCCAGTTTCCAGAGGCCTTTACGGTGTCGTGATGGGAGTTTAAAAGTATCACCGGGGCATCCGGTTGACAGTTTTCCGCTACACTCCAAACATTATGGTATTTTCGATTTGTTATCCGGTCAGCTTTTTGTAGAAATTTTTCCAACAGGTCAGCAGTGTCCTGCTCTTCCCCACTTACCGAGGGGGTGGAGATTAATGCCTTGAGCAAATCGACAACTTCTGTGTATAACCTCTCCCGGGAGTTCATCTCAGGGTAATTTTTGTGCCAGATGAGCCAGTGATGTCCTGCCAATCACACAGGTAGATCTCTGAAATGCCTAGCCGCAGGCCGGCAAATGCATTATCAAGTTTTGGTATCATTCCGTCAACAATGACTCCATTTGTAATCAGTTCTTGATAATATGCAGGGTCAATTTGACCCACCACGGAGTCCGATTTTTCAGGATTAAGCATCACACCCGGTTTATCTAAACAATACACCAGAGTCACATCAAATTTTCGGGAAAGCGTAACCCCCAGGTGACTGGCAATAGTATCCGCATTGGTGTTTAAAAGTTGACCCTGCCCATCGTGTGTTATAGGACAGCAAACAGGTACTAAGCCACTATTGAGCAATATCTCAAGTGTTTCGCTGACTGGTGCGGAATCTTCCAAATCTCCTGCAAAACCGTAATCGATCTCTTTTACTGGTCGTTTCTTAGCAGGAATTACATTGCCATCAGCCCCAGATAAACCGATGGCATTACTACCCTTGGCCTGAAGCCTTGCCACCAGGTTCTTATTGACCAGTCCGGCATATACCATGGTAACTAACTCAAGCGTGGAATTGTCCGTAATGCGCCTTCCCTTAACCATTTTAGGTTGAATCCCAAGCCTCTTACTTAATTCAGATGCCTTATTTCCCCCTCCATGAACCATGATTCGTAGACCATCAACCTGCGTAAATTGCTCGATAACCTGATCAAGAATCGAGGGATCATTCATGACCTTACCCCCAATCTTCAATATGAATAGTTTATTGGGCATCTAACAAAATTTCAGAGAGTACTGCCTGGGCGGCAAATAGTCGGTTCTTGGACTGCGGAATAACAATAGAGTTATCAACCACTTCATCTGAAGCTACCACATTTCTACGCAATGGCAAACAATGCATAAACTGCCCATTATTGGTAAGATCCATTTTTTCAGGTGTGATCATCCAAGAGGGATCTTGGGTTAACACCTGTCCGTATTGTCGATAACTACTCCAGTTTTTAGTGTAAACAAAGTCAGCTCCTTTCATGGCAAGCTCCTGATCATTCAGGACTTGTACGCCTTCAGTAAACTCCTCAGCAAGTTCATACCCTGGAGGGTGCGTTAAAACCAATTCACAATCCCACTGACTTGCCCATTGAAGGAAGGAGTTGGCTACAGCCTGGGGTAGTGCACGGGGATGTGGAGCCCAGCTTAATACAATTTTTGGCCGGTGACTTTTTTGGTATTCTTGGATTGTTACTAGATCTGCCAATGATTGCAATGGATGCAGGGTGGCACTTTCCAGACTAATCACAGGTACTTGCGCATAGGTCACAAACTTATTCAATACCAATTCCTGATAATCATTTTGCTGGTGCTTGAGACCTGCAAAAGTCCTGATACCAATAATATCACAATATTGACTGATTACCGCCGCTGCTTCCCGGATGTGTTCAGCCGTTCCTCCATCCATAACAGAACCATCCTCAAACTCCAACTGCCAACCATCCTGATTCATATTCATTACCATAACTTCCATACCCAAATTATAGGCTGCCTGCTGGGTACTCAATCTGGTTCTCAAGCTAGGATTCATGAAGATCAAGCCTAGTGTTTTACCTTTCCCCAGGTCCTTACTGGCGAAGGGGTTTTGCTTAAACTGAAGTGCTTGTTCTACCAGCCCTCCCAAGTCTGTTACATTATCAATGGATAAGAAGTTTTTCATTTTTTAAACTTTTCGTAAGACCGGTTACCAACTGTTCTACTTCCTGGTCACCTATGCATAGTGGGGGTAATAATCGTAATATGGTGGGATCACTGGAGGAACCAACAAAGATCTTCTCTTCAAGCAACAAATGCTTTCTCAATTTTTTGACCTCAAACTCAAACTTGAGCCCCAGCATTAGTCCTCTTCCTTTTATTTCTTGTACTTGATCAATTTTGGCTAGATGTTTAACCAAGCTTTTCCCTTGAATTTCAGCATTCTCTATTAAATTTTCCCGTTCTATCACTTCCAATACTGCTATTGCTGCGCTGCAGGCCAGATGATTGCCTCCGAATGTAGT
>JANQPK010000220.1 GCA_028289505.1 Cyclobacteriaceae bacterium | reverse complement strand
ACCATCGACATGGGGACATTTATATAAGCAATTTTGAGGGCCCTCTTGAGTTAGATTTGGCTCATGGTCAGATTGTAGCAGAAGAGCTAAGAGGAAATTCGGAGATCAGTTTACAACATGGTAATGGTGGTCGAATAGCAGCTATTGCTTCGGGATCTTTGGAGGTGCAGCATTATCAACGGTTAAGGCTAGGAAATTTGGGTGATCTTGAATTGGAAGTGGCCCATGCCAGTGCTGACATAGACCAGGCAGGTGACCTGGAATTGGAGCTAAGACATGGCAGGCTGGAGTTTGGTGAGATGGGTGATTTAAACGTAGAAATGCAGCACAGCAAACTGGAAGCGGAGTCTATCAATGCTTTAAATAGCGACATGCAACATTCAAGCATCGAATCAGAAAGATTGGGTGCTGAACTAAATGCTGATTGCCAACACAGCCAGGTGGAGATTGATAGAATGTCTGCCAACTTTTCGGTAATTAATTTTGATGGAAACCATAGTTATCTGGCTGTGGAGTTAGACAACGGAGCGAATGGTGAACTGGAGGTTGACTTGAATCATGGGAGATTGCATTACCCAGAATCAAGGGTTAGCATGAGTTATGTTAACCTTGAAAATAACAGTAGGCACTATAAAGGCAAGATTGGTAACGGGAATGGGGGAAAAATAACCATAGACGGTAATTTTACGGATGTAAGTTTGGAGATTAACTAGCAATGCTCTAGCCTGCCCCTCTTGCAGGGCGCGTTCAATGCTCTACGCTCGATGCTCCATGCTCAAAGCATATCCTGCAACTCGAACTCATCCACATTTGAGTCCAGGAGCTTGCCCTTTTGACACATCAGTACCCGAGCGGGAAACTTCCTGATGATGTTATAGTTGTGAGTAGCCATTAATATGGCGGTTCCGCTATTGTTAATAGCCTTAAAAATATTAAGGATGCCCTCTGAAACTTGCGGGTCAAGGTTTCCAGTAGGCTCATCGGCAATCAACAACTCGGGTTCATTCACCAATGCACGCGCAATTACCACCCGTTGCTGTTCGCCCCCTGAAAGCTGATGCGGGAATTTCGATTCTATCGATCCCAAACCCACTTTCATCAGCACTTCCGCCAATCGATTTTTCATCTTGGCCTTGTCTTTCCAACCAGTTGCCTGCATGATGAAATATATGTTATCTGCTACTGATCTGTCCTGGAACAACTGAAAGTCCTGAAAGATAATACCCAACTTTCTTCTAAGATAAGGTACCTTCTTTCTTTTAAGTCTCTTTATTTCATAGCCGGCCACAGAAATATCTCCCAGGTGCAATTCCAGATCAGCGTACAATGTTTTTAACAGGGAAGTCTTGCCAGATCCTGTACTACCTACAAGGTATATGAACTCACCCTTATCAATCTGAAAATTTACATCTTTAAGTACCGTATTATGATCCTGAAAGATGGTAGCCTCCTTAATCGATACTACTGGTTCGTTTGAGAATGTCATACCAGTTCGAGTTTTTGCAGCTTTCCAAATGGTAACGCGTCAATTATTTCTCTGAGCTCCTTTTCCTTACCTTCCAAACCATACTTTTCCAGATTTTTAAGCGGTCTATCTGCCCGAAAGTAGGCTATTAGTACGAAGGAGTCGTCTCTTAGTTGAATGTAATCCGGAATTTTTACTTTCCCTTTTACCTTAATGATATACATCCTCTCAACCAACCGGTGCTGTGGCTGCCTCTTTTGCCTTTTTATGATCGGCCAGAAATTGTGCCAGGCCTTTGTCTGTTAATGGATGATTCAACAAACTCATGATGACTTTGGCCGGGCAGGTGACTACATCAGCTCCAACCTCGGCGCATTGTATTAGGTGCATGGTATGGCGAATGCTGGCCGCTAATACTTCCGTTTCAAAACCGTAATTCTGATAAATATGGACGATTTGCTGGATCAAGGACACCCCATCAGTGGAAATATCATCCAGCCGTCCCATAAAAGGTGAAACATAGCTGGCCCCTGCTTTCGCTGCTAAAAGTGCCTGTCCGGCGCTAAATACCAAGGTGCAATTTACTCGGATTCCTTGACTGCTTAAGTACTTGATGGATTTTACACCATCTTTGATCATGGGTATCTTTACCACGATTTTGTCATCTATTTTAGCCAGTGACTTACCCTCTTCGATCATCTCCTCAAACTTGGTAGAGATTACTTCTGCACTTACATTGTCATCGACACTGTCACAGATAGCTTTGTAATGTGCCCGAATGTTTTCTTCGCCGGTAATTCCCTCTTTGGCCATCAAAGAAGGGTTGGTGGTGACACCATCTAAAACACCTAAGTCTTGAGCTTCTCTAATTTCCGCCAGGTTAGCCGTGTCAATAAAGAATTTCATGTTGATTTAGTTTTCGGTGGAACGATAGGTAAATATACAAGTAAAAAAGGCAAATCAGATATCGCACCGCTACAACTGACTACCCTTGCTTCCTTCCGGACCTGGGGGATTCGACAGGAGCTGGTCGTATCGATTTGCCAGCACAAAATTAGTAAAAATCTACGATCTCTGAGGTGTGATGTCTGATCTTTTGCTTTCAGACCTAAGATCAGACATCAGAATTCAGAGATCACAAATCTTCAAACTAGGTTCTTTAAATACAAATTGAATTCCAAAGGGTTTCCTGGCTCAAATTCGTCAACTTCCAGATCCTGGTAAATATCAGGGTCAAATTCTCGATCCGTCCGAATCACCTGGCCATCCTGACTAATGATCAATTCAACGCCGTTCAGGTTTACAGGATCGACCTGCACTAGAATCAGCATATCCTGAAAGGATTTCCTGTAATACTTATGAATGGATCGGCTCATCTGCTGACGCGGGCTGCATCAGTTCACGTAATGATTCCGGTGGTATCCTATCGAGCTGCTCAAGCTCCAGCATCTCAGCCCAAGCCCTCAGATAACGAACCACATTCTGCCTTTGGTTATACCTTAAACTCTGAACACCTAGAAACTTGAGCACTTTGGTGTCTGATAGTTTTTCTAAATTTTCCAGGTCCTGTATCTCCAAACCGGCATCGAGCATAGCGCTTATTAACAGATCCATGGGTAATCCACTTGTAGGACAGTATTCATGACTCTGATCGGTCCAGTTACCATGACCGTACATTGCAAATCGGTGTATTTCTTGCTTAGATACCTGAGTGAGTTCTTGGGCCAAATGACCACAATTACAGCTTCCCATATGTCCCCATTGGTAAGGAGCATTTACAGCTAACTTTTGTGCTGCATCACGTAATGCCTGGATCAATCTTAAATTCGCTGCTGCCATATCTTGGTCTTTACAGTATAAACAAATTTAGTATGTTTTTTGTTTAGCGAGCAACATCTTGCTAGGGAATCAGGATTAGTTTTGGTGCAATCTCGGTATATGAATGCACCTGTGTGTCTTGTCATTTAGCAAAAATTTATGTTCTTTGTGTGAGCACAATGTAATTAATCCATGGGTAAGGGAGATAGAAAAACCAGAAGAGGAAAAATAATCAAAGGTACTTTTGGCGTGAGCAGACCCAAGCGGACATCAAAGTCCAAGGACTCTGCCAAAGTGGAGTCCAAGTCTAAGGCAAAAACATCAGCAAGTAAAGCATCTGCCAAAAGCACCGCTAGAAAACCTGCAGCTAGTAGGGGTGGTAAAACAGCCTTAAAGGGTGCAAAAACCACCGCTGAAGAGAAAAAAAGTGAAAAATAACTTTCATTTTTGATATACGAGGTTCTATCTTTAGTAGTGAAAATGAAAAGAACAAGAAATATAGCAATTTGGTGGCGTTTCAGAATTACTCTTAATTACTGAACAGCCATTATTATATAAAAACTTAGAACCCGCTGTTTAGCGGGTTTTTTTATGTACTAAACATTGAGTTTTGAAAAAATTTAAGCTACAAACCACCTATCGCAGTCGATTAGCAGATACTCAGACTCCGGTTAGTATTTTTCTGAAGCTGAGGGACAAATATGCCAACAGTATTCTGCTGGAGAGTTCGGATTACCACGGCAGTGAAAATAGTGTATCCTATATATGCTGTAAGCCGATTGCTGGAATAGAAATCACCAAAAGTAATATCAAAATTGACTATCCAGATGGCAGTAATGAACTATTAGCAGCCACACGCGAATCTGTGGTTCCTGCATTAATCGATTTTTCAGGTTCATTTGAAACCGAGACTATCGATCGGAAATTTACCAGCAATGGTCTTTTCGGATACATGGGTTATGATGCAGTACAATATTTTGAGGATGTCAACTTTCAAAATGATTCGGATTTTGACATCCCTGAAGTCTTGTACCGGGTGTATCGCTATGTAATCGCTATCGATCATTTCAAGAACAGAATGCATGTTTTTGAGCACCGTTTGAATACTGACGATAACAGCGGGTTGGACCAATTAATTACCCTAATTGACAACAAAAACTTTTCCGATTACTACTTCAGATCCGAGGGCAAGGAAACCTCAAACTATACAGATGAGATCTTTCTTGAATTGCTTTCGCAGGGTAGACAGCATTGCCTCAGAGGAGATGTTTTCCAAATTGTACTGTCTCGAAGGTTTAATACTCGGTTTTCCGGCGATGATTTCAATGTATACAGGGCGCTGAGGTCTATCAACCCTTCACCTTACTTGTTCTATTTTGATTATGGAAACTTCCGAGTATTTGGATCCTCTCCTGAAGCTCAGATAGTTATAAAAGACCAAAAAGCGGTAATCCATCCAATAGCCGGTACTTTTGCCCGTACAGGAAACGATCAAACCGATTCCGAATTAGCCCAGAAATTGTTTAATGATACCAAAGAAAACTCTGAGCATGTTATGTTGGTGGATCTAGCCCGCAATGACCTCAGCAGAAATAGCCATCAGGTACAGGTGGATACATTCAAAGAGATTCAGTATTTCTCTCACGTAATTCATTTGGTCTCTAAAGTAAGTGGTGAACTGACTGGCGATACCTCACCGGTACGGGTGGTATCTGACACTTTTCCTGCAGGTACTTTATCTGGTGCCCCTAAACACATGGCTATGACTTTAATTGAAAAGTATGAAAATGTGGCAAGAGGCTACTACGGTGGGGCTATCGGGTTTATGGGTTTTAATGGAGATTTTAATCATGCTATCATGATCCGATCTTTCCTTAGTGAAAACAATACCTTATACTACCAAGCTGGAGCTGGGGTGGTGGCGAAATCAGTAATCGAAAGTGAACTTCAAGAGGTAAATAATAAACTGGCAGCTTTAAGACAGGCGTTGGAACTGGCCCAAGAAATATAGGGGGATGAAGATTTTAGTATTAGATAATTACGACTCTTTCACTTATAACCTGGTGCATATCATTAGGGAACTGGGATATGGAGCAAATACCGAGGTGTTTCGAAATGATAAAATATCTTTGGATAAGGTCAAGCAGTACCAGAAAGTTTTACTATCACCAGGTCCTGGTATTCCCAAGGAAGCAGGAATCATGCTGGATATAATTGAACGGTATGGACCTGATAAGAGTATTTTGGGCATTTGTTTAGGTCATCAGGGTATTTCTGAGATTTATGGCGCTTCACTCTACAACATGAGCACCGTGCTCCATGGAATAGCCAGTGATATTGTGCTCTTGGATGAGGATGAACCTGTTTTTCAAGGAGTTCCCCAAGAAATCAAAGTTGGACGTTACCATAGCTGGGCAGTAGTTCCTGACTCGGTAAATGGCGACTTGAGAATAATCGCCCGAGATTCGGATCGAGAAGTGATGGCTATAAGACATAATAAGTTTGATGTGGT
>JANQPK010000215.1 GCA_028289505.1 Cyclobacteriaceae bacterium | reverse complement strand
CGGTAGGACACCATCGTATAAGAAAGCTATTGTGAAGGTGGCGGATGGAGATGTGATAGATTTTTACAGCGGTATTTAATGGTATAGGACAAAGAAATGGCAGTTAAGAAATTAAGACCAGTTACCCCAGGACAGCGCTATAGAATGGCCCCTAGTTTCAGTGAAATAACCACTGATAGGCCGGAGAAATCGTTGTTGAAAGGGGTTAAGAAATCTGGGGGAAGAAACAACAGCGGTCGAATGACCATGCGATATATGGGTGGGGGCCATAAGAAGCGCATGAGACAGATAGATTTCAAAAGGAACAAATTTGGCGTTCCTGCCACCGTAAAATCCATAGAATATGACCCAATGCGATCTGCCAGGATCGCTTTGTTATACTATGCTGATGGGGCCAAAACTTATATTATTGCACCGGAAGGGATTAAAGTAGGTCAAACTTTGGTTTCTGGCGAAAAGGTTGCTCCTGAGGTTGGCAATGCCTTGTTACTGGCTAACATTCCTTTGGGTACCATTGTGCATAACATCGAGTTGAAACCAGGCAAGGGAGGGGCATTGGCCCGCAGTGCTGGTTCCTACGCGCAGTTGCTGGCTCGTGAGGGTAAATATGCTACTATCAAGTTACCTTCCGGAGAGATGAGAATGGTGCTGACCGCATGTATGGCTACGGTGGGAAGTGTATCTAATGCAGAACACATGAACGTTAGCTTAGGTAAAGCAGGGCGTAAGAGGTGGCTGGGTAGAAGACCCAGAGTTAGAGGAGTGGCCATGAACCCGGTAGATCACCCCATGGGAGGTGGTGAAGGAAAATCATCTGGAGGGCACCCCAGGTCTCGTAACGGCTTATACGCAAAAGGTTTTAAAACCCGTCCCAAAAAGAAATACAGTAATAGATTAATTATTAGTAGATAACTCAGATTAGCGCATGGGAAGATCACTTAAAAAGGGCCCTTATATCGACTTTCGACTAGAAAAGAAAATCGACGTAATGAATGATTCTGGAAAGAAATCCGTAATCAAGACTTGGTCAAGAAGATCAATGATATCTCCGGATTTTGTGGGGCACACTTTTGCAGTTCACAATGGCAACAAGTTCATCCCGGTATATGTAACGGAGAATATGGTGGGACACAAGCTGGGTGAGTTTGCTCCTACCAGAAACTTCAGAGGTCATGTGGCTAAAAAAGATAGGGGTAAAAGATAGTTGAAATTATGGAAGCAGTTGCTCGTTTGAATAATGTACCGACTTCACCTCGTAAAATGAGGCTGGTAGCAGATATGATTCGTGGAGAATCAGTAAACAGTGCTTTGAACATATTGAAGTTTGAGCCAAAGGTTGGTGCTGCTCGATTAGAGAAGCTTCTTTTGTCTGCAGTGGCCAACTGGCAAGCAAAGAACGAAGAGATTAAATTGGAAGAGGCTGACCTTTACGTGAAGGAGATTCGAGTCGACAGCGCTCGCATCTTGAAAAGACTTCGACCTGCACCACAGGGTAGAGCCCACAGAATTCGCAAGCGCTCAAACCACGTGACCATGGTGGTGGATAATCTACGCCAACCAGTAGCCGAAGTGGTAGAGGAGGATAAGAAGGACGCAAAAAAAGATAAACAAGATTAATAGATGGGACAAAAAGTAAACCCTGTAGGCTTAAGGCTAGGCATCGTAAAAGGTTGGGATTCCAACTGGTATGGTGGCAAGGATTTTCCAGAGAAGATTGTTGAAGATCACAAAATACGCAAATACATATATGCAAGGATTCCTAAAGGTGGAATTTCAAAAATTGTGATTGAACGAACTATTAAAAGGATCACGCTGACCGTTCATACTGCTCGACCTGGTGTAGTAATCGGTAAAGGGGGTACTGAAGTAGACAAGATTAAGGAGGAGTTAAAGAAACTTACAGGTAAGGATGTTCAAATTAACATCTTTGAGATCAAGAGACCTGAATTGGATGCCAGGTTAGTAGGTGAGTCCATTGCGCAACAGCTACAAGCCAGGATTTCGTATAGAAGGGCTATGAAGCAAGCGATAGCCAGCGCGATGAGAGTTGGTGCTCAGGGTATCAAGATAAAAGTATCTGGTCGACTTGGTGGCGCGGAGATGGCTCGCTCCGAACAGTATAAAGATGGACGTATTCCACTCCATACCTTAAGAGCAGATATTGATTATGCAGTCTCTGAAGCCAATACCGTGTATGGCAAAATTGGGATCAAAGTTTGGATCTTTAAAGGAGAGATTTTTGGAAAAAGAGACCTGTCTCCAAACATTGGTAACACCGGAGGTGATATGGGTGGCAGAAGAAAGCGAGATGGTGTAAAAAGAAAAAGAAGATAAGGTTATCCGCATAAGCGGGGAAAATAGATTTCACAATGTTACAACCGAAAAGAACTAAATATCGCAAAAAGCAAAAAGGCAGGGTAAAGGGAATTGCGCAGCGAGGTCACACCATTGCTTTTGGTAGTTTCGGATTAAAGGCTCTGGAACCTGGTTGGATTACCAGTCGACAATTAGAAGCGGCTCGTATTGCCGTGACTAGGGCCATGAAAAGGGAAGGTCAAGTATGGATTAGAGTATTCCCGGATAAACCAATAACCAAGAAGCCAGCTGAAGTTCGAATGGGAAAGGGGAAAGGTGCTCCGGAATATTGGGTTGCAGTGGTTAAGCCAGGGACCATCATGTTTGAATCCAGCGGGGTAGATAGGGAGTTGGCAGAGGAGTCCATGCGACTAGCCGCTCAAAAGCTGCCAATTCAAACCAAATTTGTAGTAAGAAGGGATTACGTAGCCAGATAAGGAAATGAATACTTCAGAAATCAAATCACTTTCAGTCGACGAGTTGCAGGAACGCATCGTTTCTGAACAGGAGAATCTGCAAAAGCTGAAATTTGCCCATGCCATTTCTCCCATAGAAAACCCTATGAAGATAAGAGTTGCCAAGCGTTTAATCGCCAAGATGAATACCGAGTTGACCATTAAACAGAATAACCAAGAATAACCAACTCATGGAAAGAAATTTAAGAAAAGAGCGGACCGGGACGGTGGTAAGTAACAAGATGAATAAATCCATTACGGTGAGGGTAGATCGAAAGGTAAAGCATCCTGTATATGGTAAATTTCAACGCAAGTCCAAGAAGTTCGTAGCACATGATGAGAAAAACGAGTGTGGCATTGGCGATACCGTTAAAATTATGGAAACAAGACCCTTGAGTAAGCTCAAAAGGTGGCGTTTAGTTGAGGTTTTAGAAAAGGCCAAATAATATGATTCAGCAGGAAAGCAGGTTAAATATAGCTGACAACAGCGGTGCTAAAGAGGTACTGGTGATAAGAGTGTTGGGGGGTACCCGAAGACGCTACGCTAGTATTGGAGATAAGGTAGTAGTCACCGTTAAGGATGCATTGTCGTCCAGTAGTTTGAAAAAAGGAACGGTTTCCAGAGCGGTTATCGTTCGTACCAAGAAAGAGGTAAGAAGGAAGGATGGTTCCTACATTAGATTTGAGGATAATGCAGCGGTGCTGTTAAGTCCTACCGATGAGCCTCGAGGTACTCGGATCTTTGGCCCAGTAGGTCGCGAATTGCGGGAAAAGCAATTCATGAAAATTGTATCGTTGGCTCCTGAAGTGGTTTAGTATGAAAGCGATTAAGAAACTGCATGTTATCACTGGCGATACGGTTAAAGTTATCGCCGGTAACGAAAGAGGTAAAACTGGCAAAGTGTTGCTGGTTGACCGATCGAAATATCGGGCTGTAGTAGAGGGGCTGAATATGGTGACCAAACATGTGAAGCCAAGCGCCTCGAACCCAGAGGGTGGAATTGAAAAAACAGAAGCATCCATACACCTGAGTAATTTAATGGTAGTGGATCCCGCCTCCGGAGAGCCCACGCGAGTTGGCAGGAAGCTGGATGATAAGGGTAAGCTTCAAAGGTATTCAAAGAAAACCGGTGAATTTATAAAAAATGGCTAGTCCTAGATTAAAAGAAAGATATGTAAAAGAGATCGTTCCCGATCTTAAGGAAAAGTTTCAGTACAAATCTGTAATGCAGGTGCCTAAGTTAACCAAGATATGCGTAAACAAGGGTATCGGTGATGCCGTTGCAGATAAGAAGTTGGTTGACCTAGGTGCAGAAGAATTGTCTACTATAACAGGTCAACGTGCGGTCATCACCAAGGCAAAGAAATCAATATCAAATTTCAAGCTCAGGGATGGCATGCCCATCGGAGCCCGGGTTACTTTAAGAGGAGATCGCATGTATGAATTCATGGATCGACTTATGACTGTAGCATTACCTAGGGTAAGGGATTTTCGAGGGATAAACGACAAAAGCTTTGACGGCAGGGGCAACTATACTCTTGGGGTTAAAGAACAGATTATATTTCCGGAGATTAGTATTGATAAGGTAAATAAAATTTCTGGTATGGATATTACCTTCGTCACTACTGCCAATACCGATGAGGAAAGCTATGCATTACTAAAGGCGTTTGGTATGCCTTTCAAAAACAAAAATAAAGACTAAATGGCAAGAGAATCCATAATTGCAAGAGAGCGGAAGAGAGAACGTTTAGTAGCTAAGTATGCTACTAAAAGGGCCGAATTGAAAGCTGCTGGAGATTACGAGGGGCTAGATAAACTACCGAGAAATGCTTCTCCGGTGAGACTGCATAATCGTTGTAAACTTACAGGAAGGCCAAAGGGATATATGAGGAAGTTTGGAATTAGCAGGGTTACCTTCAGGGAAATGGCCGCCAAGGGAATGATTCCTGGTGTCACCAAAGCCAGCTGGTAAAATCGAGCAGGTAATGCTTCATTAAGAATTAAAAGTTGACTAATTTTGCAGGCCGGTTTGGAGAGCCGATTTAGATAAATAAAAAAGAAATGACTGATCCAATTGCTGATTATTTAACAAGGTTGCGCAATGCCATTCGGGCGAATCACAGGATCGTGGAGGTTCCTTCTTCCAAGATCAAAAAAGAGATCACCAAGGTGTTGCATGATAAAGGTTACATACGCAACTTCAAGTTCGACGACAATGCTGGACCTCAGGGCACCATTAAGGTGGCATTGAAATATAACCCTGAGACCAAGACACCAGCTATTCAACAACTTGAAAGAATAAGCAGACCGGGTCTTAGGAAGTATGCAGGTGCAGAAGCATTGCCAAGGGTTTTGAACGGTCTGGGAATTGCCATTATGTCTACTTCGAAAGGTATTATGACCGATAAAGAAGCCAGGAGCCAGCACATAGGTGGCGAAGTTTTGTGCTACGTGTATTAAGAAATTGAACAACGATGTCAAGAATAGGCAATAAACCCATAGCAGTTCCTGAGGATGTCACCGTAAGTATTTCGGACGACAATCTGATCACAGTCAAAGGTCCTAAAGGGGCTTTGGAGCAGCAGGTCGACGTGGATTTGGAGGTAAAGTTGGAGGATGGCGAACTCAATTTTTCCAGACCAACTGAGCAAAAAAGACACAAATCAATGCATGGCTTATATCGCTCCTTAGTAAACAATATGGTGATAGGGGTTAAGCAGGGCTACCAAAAGCAACTGGAACTGGTTGGTGTGGGTTACAAGGCCTCTGCTCAAGGGAATTTGCTAGAATTAAGCTTGGGTTATTCACATAGCATTTTCTTTGCTATTCCTGAGGAGATATCGGTGAAGGCAGAAACTCAAAAAGGTAAAAATCCAATTGTGACCTTGGAAGGTATAGACAAGCAGTTGATTGGTCAGGTTGCAGCCAAAATAAGGTCCCTTAGAAAGGTAGAGCCTTACAAAGGTAAGGGAGTGCGTTTTGTGGGAGAACATGTTAGACGTAAGGCTGGTAAGACAGCGGCAAAATAATAGCTATGGCAACTAAAAAGGTTAAAAGACGATTGCGCATCAGGCAGGGAATCCGACAAAGAGTGTCTGGTACCTCAGAGAAGCCTCGTTTGTCGGTATTTAAGAGTAACAAAGGAATTTATGCTCAAGTAATCGATGATGAAAAGGGTCATACCCTGGCGGCAGCTTCGTCAAAAGAAATTAAAGACTCGGGAGTGAACATTGAGACTGCTAAAGAAGTGGGAAAGAAGATCGCAGAAAAAGCCAGTTCTAATGGCGTAAAGCAGGTAGTTTTTGACCGGGGTGGATATATATATCACGGTAGAATAAAGGCCTTGGCCGATGGTGCCAGAGAAGGCGGATTAAATTTCTAAAGTATGTCTCAGAGTAACATTAAATCGGTAAAAGCCAGCGAAATTGATCTGAAAGAGCGGGTAGTGGCCATCAAGAGAGTGGCTAAAGTGGTAAAAGGTGGGCGTAGGTTCAGTTTTTCGGCCATCGTAGTAGTAGGAGATAGCAATGGTGTGGTTGGTTTCGGTTTAGGAAAAGCGAACGAAGTAACGGATGCCATCACCAAAGGGATCGATGATGCCAAGAAGAATTTGGTAAAAGTTCCAGTTTACAAAAATACAGTGCCTCATCAGGCCATTGGCAAGTATGGTGGAGGGCTGGTATTGTTAAAACCAGCAGCTCCTGGTACCGGTGTAATTGCTGGTGGAGCCATGCGTGCGGTATTAGAAAGTGCCGGTATTAAGGATGTACTGGCAAAATCTAAGGGCTCTTCTAACCCGCATAATGTGGTAAAGGCAACTTTCAAAGCCCTGGCACAAATGAGGGACGCCTATACAGTGGCTCAACATCGTGGAGTTTCATTGTCGAAAGTGTTTAACGGATAAGAGGATGGCAAAAGTATCAGTAACACAAGTTCGAAGTACCATTAATAGACCTAGAAGGCAAAAGCTGACCATCAAGGCACTGGGTCTAGGTAAGATTAACAGGACCGTGGAGCACGAGGCCACCCCACAAATTTTGGGTATGATCAATAAGGTAAGCCATCTGGTAACAGTAAAGGAGGTTTAATATGAAGTTGCATACATTAAAGCCCAACGCAGGTTCTACAAAAAGTAGGAAAAGAGTAGGTAGAGGACAAGGTTCTGGTAGAGGTGGAACATCCACCAGGGGCCATAAAGGTGCAAAGTCCAGATCCGGATATTCACAGAAATTAGGATTTGAAGGTGGACAGATGCCTTTGCAAAGACGGGTTCCAAAATTTGGTTTCAAAAACCCTAATAGAGTGGCTTACAAGCCCATCAACTTGGATGCTATTCAAAAACTGGCAGATGCTTCTAAAGAAAAGAACATAACAATTGAGCTGTTGATAGCTAATGGTCTGGCAGGTAAGAAAGATTTAATAAAGGTATTGGGCAGAGGTGAAATTACTGCTGGTGTGGAGGTATCCGCACACGCATTTTCAGCAACAGCTTCTGAATTAATCGAAAAGGCTGGAGGAAAAGCAGTGGTCGTAGGATAATGAAGAGATTCTTTCAAACCATACGAAACATATTCTCAATCGAAGACTTAAGGGTCAGGATCCTTAATACCATAGGGTTTCTGATCATTTTTCGTTTGGGATCCTATGTAGTGCTACCAGGTGTCGATCCAGATAAACTTACTACCCCAGGAGGAATTTTTGATTTTCTGGATATTTTCCTGGGTGGTGCCTTTAATCGGGCTTCCATCTTTGCTCTGGGTATAATGCCTTATATCTCAGCTTCTATTGTCATTCAGTTATTGACTGTAGCGGTACCCTATTTTCAGAAGATGCAAAAAGAAGGGGACTCAGGACGTAAGAAGATGACGCAGATCACCAGGGTACTTACCATTGCTATCACTGCCGCTCAGTCAATAAGCTACATTGCGGTTACTATACCAGCTGAAGCTATTTTAGTAGACAGCAGGCTATTCTTCACTGTTTCCTCGGTAGTGATCATCACCACTGGTACCATGTTTTGTATGTGGCTGGGAGAAAGAATAACCGATAAGGGTATTGGCAACGGTATATCCATGTTGATCATGATCGGTATCATTGCGGGCTTTCCACAAGCTTTGATACAGGAAGCGGCAGCAAAAGGTATGCAAGGTGCATTGTTGTTTATCCTGGAGATTTTAGCCCTGTTCTTTGTAGTGATGGCAGTAGTGATGTTAACCCAAGCCGTCAGACGTATTCCAGTGCAGTATGCCAAGCAAGTAGTGGGCAACAAGGTATACGGTGGACAACGGCAGTATATTCCGCTCAAAGTGAACTCCAGTGGGGTAATGCCGATTATATTCGCACACGCGTTGATGTTTATTCCTGGTATGGTAGCCGGTTTCTGGAGGGATAGTAGTGAAATCGCCAATGTTATCGGGAATACTTTCAATGATTTTACTTCGTGGCAATACAACGTGGTATTTGGTTTACTGGTGGTGGTATTTACCTTCTTTTACACCGCTATCACGGTAAATCCCAATGATATCGCGGATAACTTGAAAAGAAATGGAGGGTTTATCCCTGGTATAAAACCGGGTAAGCAGACCTCTGAGTTTATTGATACAGTTTTGACAAGGATCACCTTGCCAGGATCAATTTTTCTGGCCATCGTCGCAATACTACCGGCGATCGCTAGCTTGGCTGGAGTAACCCGGGGATTTTCCTATTTCTACGGTGGCACTTCATTGCTGATTATGGTAGGTGTAATACTTGATACATTGCAGCAAATAGAAAGTTATTTGCTGATGAGACATTATGAAGGATTAATGAAATCCGGAAGGATAAAAGGTCGATCGCAGAACATCGCCGTAGCCTAGGATGATTCATTACAAGTCCAATGAGGAGATCGAGATTATAAAGCAGGGTGCTGAGATTCTGGGTCGCGCTCACGCAGAAGTAGCCAAGCTCATCAAGCCTGGTATTACCACCGAGTCATTGGATAAAGTGGCTGAGGACTACATCATGGATCACCAGGGAGTACCTTCGTTCAAAGGCTATAATGGATTTCCAGGTTCATTGTGCATATCTGTTAATGAGCAGGTTGTACATGGAATTCCAGGTAGTACCACTTTGCAAAGTGGAGATATAGTATCTATTGACTGTGGGGTATTTTATCAGGGGTTTCATAGTGATGCCGCCTATACTTACCCAGTGGGAGAAGTATCGGAGGAGGTAGCACGGCTTTTAAGAGTGACTAAGGAATCACTATACCTGGGCATTGATAATGCCAAATCGGGTAATAGGATTGGTGATATTGGTTTCGCGATACAACAATATGTCGAGAATTTCGGCTTCAGTGTGGTCAGGGAGTTGGTAGGTCATGGGATCGGAAAAACCTTGCATGAAAGCCCTGAAGTCCCGAATTATGGGAGGAGAGGGAGAGGTACTAAATTGAAATCAGGATTAATACTGGCTATTGAACCGATGGTAAATATGGGTGTCAGGAATGTGATTCAGGAGTCTGATGGCTGGACCATCAGAACCAGAGATCATCAGCCTTCTGCTCATTTCGAACATACAGTAGCGGTAATGAATGGTACACCGGAAATATTAACTACACATAAGTACATAGAGGAAGTATTTAAAATATAAATGGCCAAGCAAGCATCGATAGAACAAGACGGAACTATTACTGAAGCTCTTTCTAATGCCATGTTCCGGGTAGAGCTGGAAAACGGGCATCAGGTTGTTGCTCATATTTCAGGCAAAATGAGAATGAACTATATCAAGATACTTCCAGGCGATAAAGTAAAGTTAGAGATGTCCCCTTATGATTTAACTAAGGGAAGAATAGTCTTCAGATATAAATAATCAGGGTATGAAAGTAAAAGCATCTGTAAAAAAACGAAGTGCGGATTGCAAGGTGATTCGCCGAAAAGGAAAAGTATATGTCATTAACAAAAAAAACCCTCGCTTTAAGCAGCGTCAGGGATAAAACCGACTATAAAATAAATACATAATGGCTAGATTTTCAGGAGTCGATATTCCAGATCAAAAAAGAGGAGAGATAGGGCTGACCTACATTTATGGCATTGGGCGCCGTTCTGCGCAGGATATCCTCACCAAGGCAGAGATTGACTGGGATAAAAAAGTAGGTGACTGGACAGACGAAGAGTCCAACAGAATTCGCACCATCATTAGTGAGGGATTCAAGGTGGAAGGTGTCTTAAAGTCAGAAGTTCAACTCAGCATAAAACGATTATTGGATATCGGCTGTTACCGAGGGTTGAGACATAGAAGAGGACTGCCGGTAAGAGGTCAAAAAACTAAGAATAACGCCAGGACTAGAAAAGGTAAAAGAAAGACCGTTGCCAATAAGAAGAAGGCAACCAAATAAATTGCTTTGAAATACGACAATTATGGCACAGAAAAGAAAGGATAAAGCAAAGAAAAGAGTAGTAGTGGTTGAGCCCGTAGGACAGGCTCACATTCGTGCTTCTTTCAATAATATCATTATTTCATTGACCAATAGTCAAGGACAGGTTATTTCATGGGCTTCAGCTGGTAAAATGGGTTTCAAAGGTTCTAAAAAGAATACTCCGTATGCCGCTCAAATGGCCGCCGAGGATTGTGCAAAAAAAGCGCATGACTTAGGTTTAAGAAAAGTGGAAGTTTTTGTGAAGGGACCTGGTGCTGGAAGGGAATCAGCTATCAGAACCATCCAAAACAACGGTATCGAAGTAACGGCGATAAAAGACGTAACGCCTTTGCCGCATAACGGTTGCCGACCACCCAAAAGAAGAAGAGTTTAAGATTATTAAAGTACTACAATAGATGGCTAGATATACAGGACCAAGAGCCAAGGTTGCGCGTAGGTTTTCTGACCCGATTTTTGGGCCCAGCAAGGCTGTATCAAAAAAAGCATATCCTCCCGGGCACCACGGTCGGGGAAGAAGAAGAAAGCAATCTGAATATGCAATTCAGTTAATGGAAAAGCAAAAGGCTAAGTATACTTATGGTGTATTGGAGCGGCAGTTTGCCAATCTATTTCACAAGGCCTCAAGAAAAGATGGGATTACTGGAACGGTACTATTGCAACTGTTGGAGTCTAGGCTTGACAATGCTGTTTTTAGGCTGGGTATTGCTCCCACCCGTCGAGCCGCGCGTCAACTTGTAAGTCATAAGCACATAACCGTCAATGGAGTAGTAGTCAACATTCCATCCTTTACCCTGAAGCCCGGGGATCGGGTAGGGGTTAGAGAAAAGTCCAAGTCCCTGGAAGCTGTAGTAGACAGCTTGGTAGGAAGAGCCGGGAAAAGGTTCTCTTGGATGGAGTGGAATGCAGATACCCTGGAGGGCGTGTTCATAAATGTTCCTCCTAGAGAGGAAATCCCGGAAAACATCCAGGAGCAATTGATTGTCGAGCTGTACTCCAAGTAGACGCTCAGCATCTATATTAAGATATTTATCGCTATTTAAAACACCTATTAATATGTCAATACTAGCATTTCAAATGCCTGAAAAAGTGGCAATGGATAAAGCCGACGATTTCAAGGGTTTGTTCATTTTCAAACCTCTGGAGAAGGGTTATGGAGTCACAATTGGTAATGCATTGCGCAGAATTCTTCTTTCATCTTTAGAAGGTTATGCCATTACCGGGATAAAGATTCCCGGAGTATTGCACGAGTTTTCTACCATCGAAGGAGTGGTAGAAGATGTATCTGAGATTATTCTGAACCTGAAAATGGTTCGATTCAAAAAGATTGCCGATGTTATCGACAATAAGATTAACATTTCAATTAAGAACCAGACAGAATTTAAGGCAGGTGATATAGCCAATTTCACTACTTCTTTCGAAATTCTTAATCCTGAGCTTTTGATATGTCAATTGAATGAGGCAGTCAACCTGGAGTTTGAAATTACCGTGGAGAAAGGTCGTGGTTATTTGCCAGCGGAAGAAAACAAACCCAGTGAGCAGGTATTCGGATTTATTCCAATCGATGCGGTTTTTACACCTATCGTAAACGTTAAATATACGGTGGAAAACACCAGGGTAGAGCAGAAGACCGATTATGAGATGCTGATCCTTAACATCGAAACTGATGGCTCAATACATCCGGAGAGTGCTCTCAAAGGAGCTGCTAATATTCTGATTCAGCACTTCATGTTGTTCTCTGATCAAACTATGTTCCTGGAAACGGCTGATCAGGGAGAGCCCGAAGCGGTAGATGAAGAAATGCTTCACATGAGGAAACTTCTGAAAACTCCACTGAACGACCTGGATCTTTCGGTGAGGGCATACAATTGTCTGAAAGCTGCAGATGTAAAAACATTGGGAGATCTGGTAAGATTGGAGATTTCGGATATGATGAAATTCAGAAATTTCGGTAAAAAGTCACTGGCCGAATTAGAGCAGTTGGTGGCTGACAAAAACTTAACCTTTGGTATGGACTTATCAAAGTATAAACTAGAGGAGGACTAATTAATGAGACACGGGAAAAAGATAAATCATCTGGGTAGAACGGCTTCTCACCGAAAAGCCATGCTATCTAATATGGCAACTTCCCTAATTCAGAATAAGCGAATCGTAACCACAGTAGCTAAAGCAAAGGCTTTAAGGAAATATGTGGAGCCAATAATTACCAAGTCCAAGACGGATACTACACATTCCAGAAGAATGGTATTCCGTTATTTACAAGACAAGGAATCTGTAAATATCCTGTTTAATGAAGTATCTGAAAGGGTAGCAGAAAGAGAGGGAGGTTATACCAGGATACTTAAGACGGGCAATCGACTTGGAGACAATGCCAATATGTGCATAATCGAATTGGTTGATTACAATGAGTCGATGCTAAAAGAAGCAAAACCCAAGCGATCTAAAACCAGAAGAGGTAGAAGAGGGAAAGGTGCTGGCCAGGTAGAAACAACCGCTGCAACTGCAGTCGCAGCCACAGCCGCCGCTGCAGAAACTACCGAAGTAGCAGAAACAACAGCAGCGGTAGTAGAAGCTGAGCAAGTAGTTGAGGAAGCTGTATCTCAGGAAGGGGTGGAGGATGCTGCTGAATCTCAAACTGATGAGGAAGAGTGATAGCTTTAGGGAAATTATTCAAGGGATTAAGCGGATGTTTAATCCCTTTTTTTATTTTTGTGAGAATTTTAAACCGCCTCACTAAACCACAATATTAATGAAAGAAGCCCCGAATACCACCGACGCTTACCTGATGTTACAGGATGGACAAGTTTATAAAGGAGTGGCAATCGGCAAGCTAGGTACCACGGGAGGAGAGATTTGTTTTAATACCGGCATGACTGGGTATCAAGAGATATATACTGACCCATCATATTTCGGACAAATAATAGTGAATACTACCTCACACATTGGAAATTATGGTACAGTCAGTTCAGAGCAGGAATCGGACAGACCTAAAATTAGTGGCTTGGTAGTGAATACCTTTTCTGCAGACTACAGCAGAAATGTGGCACATGAATCATTAAACGAATATTTGGTACAGCACAACGTGGTAGGCATCAGTGAAATAGATACCAGAAAATTGGTGAGACATATACGCAGCAAAGGGGCTATGAATGCCATAATCTCATCCGAGCTAACTGACTTGG
>JANQPK010000187.1 GCA_028289505.1 Cyclobacteriaceae bacterium | reverse complement strand
ACGTTTTGAGGTGTAGTTGGTGGCGTATTATCTCATTCCGGTACCTCTCCTAACATCAAGGCCTCAATTTCCTCCGCTATCAATTCATCATCCCGCTTTTTTTGGATGTGTCCTTGTTTTCTATTCACAGTATTGTCCCATGAGCATACCCCTTTATCAGAAAGGGTAATTCTCCCATCGGTAAAAGCCTGATAGTTTTCTCCTTCCCCACGAAGAGCGTAGTGCAGCGCGCATTGATCGTTGCTGTGCCTGCGAATATCGTGCTCACCTCCACGATACTTAAAATACCATTCATACCCCTTGCGGATGATATGGTCCTCCGCTAATTGCTTTAAGGCTTGGCCTGTTATCACGTTGCCGTTGTTAGCATTGAAATAGTCACCATTTCCGTTTTCCCAACCTGAAGCCATGAAAGGGGCAGGACAATTATCAATAACGTAACGGCACATGCGATTGCGTTCCTCATTTAAACAGGACCAGTCTGTGTAGGAGCAAAGATGATCCGACCCTCCCCAATTGGTGCGGTCGTATCCTTTGTTATTGAGAAAGTTACCACCCATAGTTGATACCAGCGCCACTTTTTCGCCAACCAATTGTATACCGGTTTTATCACTTATTTCATCAGCCTCTGATTTCAGAAGGCCATAAAAGTTATGCATGGTTCCAATGATCACAATAGTGATGCTACTGTTTTTCGCACTTTCTAAAATTTCCCGGTACAACTTCACCCCATCATTGATATCTTCCCATTTTTCATGAATCCTGGGGTAGTCTCTCGCGATATGGTAGTCATAACTGTTCTCAGGAGCATCTTTCTTTCGCGGGTAGCCCATATAGTCTCCCACAGGGATGGCTTTTCGGTTGTAAAAGAAATTGACCGCACTGATGCAAAGTGGGGATTCCTTTTGGTCCATGGTGTTGACTATGGCCAGAATTTCGCATTCGCCGTTGGTGGCCATGTTATGCATCATGGCCATACATCCCATATCATCCGGGTCATATGAGGGATCGGTATCTAGGATTACTTTCATCTGGGCGGAACTGGTAGAGGCTAGATGCAATAGTGTGATAAGCAAACAGATATTTTTCATAGTGCGTAGTTTTTGCTTAAACTATAGAGGATTGGATTGGTTATTCTTTCCAACTCTAAAGTAATCAATAAGACTCAAAACTATCACGGCCTATTCGGTTTGAATAGATGAATTTACTCCAGTATCAGTCATTGGCTCAAATCTCAATACCCATGCATATTTACTGATTAAATCAGGATCATTCTTCAGTGCTTCCGGAAATTTAAGGGTCAACCCCCATGGAAAGTTTGTCCATTCTATAGGTTTCTCCAGACCCAATAACTTGATTTCTGATCCGGGCTTGGCCTTTACTTTAGAGAGTATCAATTCTAAGCCTCCTAATTTCAGACAAATAGCATATGCTAATCATGCAGCAGTTCATTAAATAAGAACTGAGTAAAATCAATGATCCCCACGAACTTACCATTATCTTCAACAGGCGCGATTCTCACTTTATAATTATGCATCAACCTAGGGACGTACTTAACATTTAAATGAGCTGAAATGGAAAATACTGGTTTGGTCATAATTTCATACACACTGACTTCATCAAGGGTTTTTTCCGGAATTATTACGCCTTCGATGATATCGTTTACGGTGATAATTCCATTGGCGTCAGCACTGTTTCTTTTCTGAATGATCAGAGCCTGAACATTTTTCTCCTTCATTAATTTGACCGCATCTCTTACACTATCGAGACCATCTATGAAGTATAGTTTATCAGAAGCTATATCTTTAACTTTTATAAAAGTTTCCATATTCTTTAATTCACAATTGCTCTGTTTTGAGATTCTCTCGTATAATCTTGATTTGCCTGGTTAAGCCAATGGCTTTATCAATGTTCAATACCAGTAATATTCCATTGCCGGGATCCTCAATACTGCATTCCTCCGACACCGATTCTACTATTTTATTGGTATAATGTTCCTCCACCACTATTAGTACGATATCCGTCTTATCTTGTATTGACAGGCCCATAAACTTTGCCTGCTCTATACCACTTCCTTTGCCCTGAATAATGACATCACCAGTAGCTCCTGCATTTTTTGCTGTTTTGACAAACTTTTGGGTGATTTTTGGGTCCACAAACCCCACTAGAAGATTAAATCTCATGGTTTTATTTTTCTTAATTTACTTAAATAACTCACTAAGTCATTAAATTGAGCATAGCCTAAAACTGTGATCATCGGAAAAACACTGGCAAAGGCAATCAGTCCAAATCCATCTAATGCGGGGTTTCTGCCTGGAATTGCTGAAGCCAACCCTAATCCCAAAGCAGCCACTATTGGAACCGTAACGGTTGATGTAGTAACGCCTCCTGAATCGTAAGCCAAAGCCACCAGATCCTTTTTCACAAATATGGTTTGAACCACCACTATTATATAGCCTACCATAATATAGGTTGCTAAGGAATCGCCTACTACAATTCGGTAGGTACCAACCACCAACGCCACCGCCACACCTAAGGCCACCACAAAACGCAGATGAAAGGTGCCAATAGTACCTCCGGATGCTTGATTTGCCTTAACTGCCACCGCATATAAAGAGGGCTCGGCTATAGTAGTGGAGAACCCAATTAACGCCGCAAAAATATAAACCCAGTAATAGGCCTGCCAATCAGTTAAAGGTCCGGTATAGCTCTCAACTACAAACTCAGGATTGGTAAGTTGCCTGGCCATTAGTTCTCCTACCGGAAACAATGCTTGTTCCAACCCCATAAGGAAAAAGGTTAATCCGATAAGTACCAGCACCACACCGAAAACAACCTTTTTTAGATTTGGAATGCTCTTTCTGGTTAATATGTGGAAGGAGGCAATCAGCAACACTATGGGCGCCACATCTATGATGGTGCTTAAAAAAGTAGTTAAAAGTTCTTTTAGCATCCCAATATCATCAGAAAACAATCATGCCGTAGCCCATTACAAATATCATCGGTAACAGTGATGCAAATGCGATTAATCCAAAACCATCTGCCAACGGGCTTCTACCTTCAATTACCGAGGCTAAACCAACTCCTAAGGCAGTAACCAAAGGTACGGTAATAGTAGATGTGGTGACTCCACCGGCGTCATATGCAATCCCAATGATTTCTTCGGGTGCAAATAAGGTCATGGCAATTACCATTAAATACCCCCCAATTATTAAGTAATAAATCGGCCAACCTTTAATAATTCGCCACATTCCTATGAGAATTGCCAATCCAACTGATGTGGCAACTGATAATCGTAAGCCAAAGGCATAGCTGGATTCAAATTCGGATAGTATCAAGTCGGACTCTACCGCGATCTCTCCGGCTTCATTGGCAATAGCAATCAATGTAGGTTCAGCAATAGTGGTAGAAAAGCCTAATAGAAAAGAAAATGTCAAAAGCCACCACATATTTCCTTTTTTGACTAATGCATAGGATAAATTTTCTCCAATAGGAAATAACCCGATCTCAAGTCCTTCTACAAATAGCATAAGCCCCAACACCACAAAAACTAGTCCCACTAGAATTTCAAATAGGTTAGGAAAAGGCTGCTGTAATATGGCTATCTGAAAGAACGATACTACCGCTATAATAGGTAACAGGTCAAAAAAAGCAGTCCTAAGTTTTCTTGCTATCTTACCTACTAATTTTAAATACATCAATTCTAGCCTTACAGACAATTAACTTAAGTATTTTTCACCATAACCAAATTGCTTTGGCCTATAGAATTATCAGTGGCCTTGGTCAGGTTTAAAAGCAAAGGGTATTTTCTGGGATAAGCTTTTGGTAATACCATATACCAGCCATCCCAGTGCTATTCCCACTAAGGCACCCCCTAAAACGTCTAAAGGATAATGTACCCCTAGGTAGATCCTGCTGTAGGAGAACAGAAGTGGCCAAATTAATAACCACCAAACATATCGATGGGTCTTGTAGAACAGCAAAATGTAGAAAGTAGAAACTGAAAAACTATTGGCTGCGTGTGATGAGACAAACCCGAACTCACCGCCGCAGCGTCTGATGATTCGGATCAGGTGGCCTATTTCCGGATCATGACAGGGCCTAAAACGGCCAAAGAAAGGCTTCATAAAAGACGAGGTGAGTTGATCACTAACTATTACCAGCAGTATCACCGCTACAATGCTGTAAATTGCCTGCCAGCCAAATTGCCTGATCAACACTACAATAAGGATCAAATACAATGGTATCCAACTATATTTTTCTGTAATGGCTACCATGGCAATATCAAGGAAAGGGGTGCTTTGTCTGTGTAGAAACAATAGCAGTTCTTTGTCAATCTGGTCCAGAAACTCAAGTAGTTGCTCCATTTATCCAATCGATGTCCTTTCTAAGAAGTTCCTGGGTGTAATATTCATCGGTTCCTGGAGCAGGCTTGTAGTTATATGACCAGTTGGCTTGAGGTGGAAGACTCATCAGGATGGACTCAGTGCGACCACCGGTGTCCAACCCGAACTTGGTCCCTTTGTCCCATACCAGGTTGAATTCCACATACCGGCCTCGACGCGCAAATTGCCACTGTTTTTCTGCTTCACCATACGGTAAGTTTCGATTCTTCTCCATTAGGTGACGGTAGATTGGTACAAATACTTGTCCCACATCCTGAACAAACTCCCAACGCTGGATTTTTGTGAATCCATCTTGATCTGACAATCTGTCGAAGAAAATGCCTCCTACTCCTCTTGTTTCCTCCCGGTGTTTCAGGTAAAAGTAATCATCCGCCCATTTTTTAAACTCCATGTAGTAGGAGCGATGGTGTTTATCACATACCTGGGCCAATTGTTGATGAAAAAACCGGGCGTCCTGTTTATCAATATAATGTGGAGTTAGGTCAATGCCCCCACCAAACCACCAGCTCTTTGGTGTTTGGTTATCCGGTTTACTCATCTCAAAGTATCGTACATTCATGTGGATGATAGGCAGCATGGGACTTTTGGGATGCAACACAATGCTGACGCCGGTGGCATAAAAATTGGAAGTATCCAGTTTTAAGGCTTCAAGGATCTTGGTGGGGGTTTCACCATAAACTTCAGAAAAATTCACGCCGCCTTTTTCAATTACTTTACCTGCTGTAAGGGTGCGGGTTTTACCTCCGCCTCCTCCAGTCCTCATCCAGGTATCTTCCTCAAACTGCCCTTGCCCATCCGCCTTTTCTAACCCCTGACAAATTGAGTTTTGCAGACCTTGAAACCAGGAAGCGATCTCATTACGATGGATCTGATTCATTCCGCAATATAGGTCGATCTTGTCAAAAAGCACCCACTTTGGTAATCCCTTTGACCGTAATTTGGTATTTTTAAAGCCCTGTTACCCTATTTGACAAACCACCCTGATGACTATCCTAACCGGGCATAAAATAAAGCAATCCGTCTTGCTCAAAGCCTACAAACTGATGTGTACATCAGAACGCATGGCCAGATTGTACGATGAGGAGAAGGCGATTTGTAGCAAGTATGTACACAGTACATCTCGAGGACATGAGGCTATTCAACTGGCTGCCGCAATGCAGGTACTGCCTAAGGATTATCTGGCGGTCTATTACCGTGACGAATCCTTGTTGCTGGGCTTAGGCTTAACCCCATATGACCTGATGCTTCAATTGATGGCCAAGTCGGATGATCCGTTTTCGGAGGGTCGTGCCTACTATGCTCATCCGGCAATTAAGAAAGAGGGTTTGCCCACTATTCCCCATCAGAGCTCGGCCACAGGTATGCAGGCTATACCTGCCACCGGGATGGCTCATGGATTGAAATATTTGTGGTCTCAGGGTCTACTGAAAGGAAGAAGTAAGCCTATAGTACTGTGCTCAATCGGTGACGGAGCGGTTACTGAAGGAGAGGTATCAGAAGCTTTTCAGATGGCAGTTTTAAAGGAATTGCCCATTTTATACCTGGTACAGGACAACGATTGGGGAATTTCAGCTAGTGGTGATGAAATGAGGAACATGGATGCTTATGAAATGGCTGCTGGTTTCAAGGGTCTGGAGCGCTTGAGAGTAGATGGGTCTAATTTCCAAGAATCCTATGTCGCGATGGAGCAAGCGGTTGATTTGGTTCGACGTGAAAGAAGACCTATGCTGGTACATGCCAAGGTACCACTATTAGGTCATCATACCAGTGGTGTGCGAATGGAATGGTACCGTGATCAGGAGGACATTGCAATCCACCATCAGCAGGATCCATTACCCAAATTATATAAGCAGTTGCTGGAGTCTGGAGTATCGGCCAAGAAACTAGATAAAATCAAAATTGAAGTAGATAAAGAGGTATTGTATGCGTTCGAAAAAGCAAGTGCCTCACTTGACCCTGCCGCCAAACAGCTTTATACCCACGAATTTGTACCTACACCTATTATCCATGAAGAAGGTGAGCGGAATCCTATAGGTGGCGAAAAAGTCATCATGGTCGATGCAGCACTACATGCTTTGGACGAAATTTTAGCGGATAATCCGGAAGCCCTATTCTATGGACAAGATGTCGGATTAAGATTGGGCGGTGTGTTCAGAGAGGCTGCGAACTTAAGTAAAAAATATGGAGAGGCTCGGGTATTCAATACACCTATCCAGGAGGCCTACATTATCGGATCTACCGCGGGAATGTCTGCTGTGGGATGTAAGGCTGTGGTAGAAGTGCAATTTGCGGATTATATCTGGCCTGGTATTAATCAATTAGTAGAAGAAATCTCCAAGTCTTGTTATCTGACTGCCGGCAAATTCCCGGTTCAAGCATTGATCAGAGTGCCCATCGGTGCTTATGGTGGTGGAGGGCCTTATCATTCTGGCAGTATCGAATCCACTTTGCTCAATATCAGGGGTATCAAGGTGGTTTATCCCAGTAATGCGGCAGATATGAAGGGATTGTTTAAGGCGGCGTTTTACGATCCCAATCCGGTGTTAATGCTTGAGCATAAAGGGCTTTATTGGTCCAAGGTACCGGGGACAGAAAGCGCCAAAACCGTAGAGCCAGATAGGGACTACATCATTCCTTTGGGTGTATCCAGAAAAGTACTAGCTGCCGATGAAAATCTAATCCAACAAGGTGAGAGTGCATTGGTGGTCACCTACGGTATGGGTGTTTATTGGTCGTTGGCCGCTGCTAAAAGATTACCGGACAGAATTACCATTCTGGATTTGAGAACCTTGAATCCCCTTGACTGGGAAGCAATTGTAGGGCAGGTGAACCGACACCACAGATGCCTGGTATTAACCGAGGAACCTCTAATGAATTCCTTTGCCGAATCAATTGCTGGACGGATTGCCAATCATTGTTGGGAGCACCTGGATGCCCCGGTCAAGACTTTGGGTGCCGCCGATGTACCTGCAGTTCCCTTGAATGTGGCGTTGGAAGCAGAGATGTTGCCCAATGCTGATAAAGTATTCGAGGCACTCTCGGAGTTGTTGGAATATTAGAAAGGGTATCCGATCCCAATATTAAGTGTAATGGAGTTATCAGTCGATCCCTCAATTCCTCCAAATTTGAACTTTCTTAAAACCCACCTTTCGCCCTCAGGCCGGGCAGGCTCGTAAACTTTTACCCCCATGTCAAATCTCAGGATCAGGAAAGTAAAATCCATTCTGAAACCCATGCCCGTACCCAACGCGATCTCTTTGTAGAAATCTTCTTCAAATTTTCCACCAGGTCGTCTAACTTCTCCATCATCACCCACATCATCTCTAATGGTCCAGGTATTCCCGGCGTCCAAAAACAAGGCCCAGTCCAGAAAACCTACCAGTTTTTGTCGGTACTCAATACTGGCTTCCAGGATAATTTCGCCGGGTTGCTCGAAGTTATAATTAATGATACCCTCCTCGTTTACAGGACTAAAGGATCCAGGGCCCAGTCGACGAGGTCCCCAGGCCCTGACGCTGGAACTACCTCCGGCAAAAAAATTCTTCTCGTATGGTAATATTTTGTTGTCGCCGTAAGGGATTCCGACTCCGGCGTTAATTCGGTAGGCAATGACCGCTCCTTGCAGGGTTAAAGGGATGTGTTTGCGGTAATCGATGTTTAGTTTGACAAATTGGAAGTTTTCCAGACTATCATTCTCCAGAAACCTGGTGCCATAAACATTCAGAAAGGTCCCACCGCTTTCTATGAATGTTCTTAAATAGGAGGAGTTCTTCTGGTAAGTTCCGTATTGATTAAAGTCGAATATTGATTGTAGATACATACTGCTGACAAATGAGGGCTCAAATGCGCGATGAAAGCTGGTACCCAGGCTATCACTTTCATCTAGTTCATCCTGGAATTCCGGTGATATATTTCGGGTATCGATTAGGTTCAGATCAGCCAAAGCAAAAGTGAAAAGCCTGCTTTGGTCGCGTTGCCAGAAGTACTTGACTGAAGTGCTAAAATTGTCTCTGGTGAAATCAATCCGGTTTACAAAGTCGTAACCGATGGCAAATTGAGTTCTGGGGTTTAGTTCTCCCAACCGAGACTTCATGGAGTTGCTTAGAGGAAAAACGAAATCAGGTAGGGTAAGTGAGAGATTACCTCCCACCTCTCTGCTGTTAGCGATTGCACCTTCACTTGAATAAGATGCTACACCATTGATGCCTAACCTGCCATTGAACTCCAGAATCTCCAATCCCCCAAAAGTATTTCTATTCTTAAAATTAAAATCGTAAAAGGGCCCAGGTACTCGTTGATTGGCAGTAACATTTATCCCTACTTCTTGAGTTAGTTGGTTCCTGTTTAAAGGGCTGGTGAAGATGTTGGCGATAAATTTGTTGCCGGTGGTATCGTAGTTGATGTTCACAAATTTGAACATGTCCAGATTGGCTAACTGTCTTTGGGTATTAAAAGTCTTGGTCTTGTTGTAAAGATCTCCCGGGTAAATGAATAGTCTGCGATCCAGAATTTTTTTGGAATACTTTTCATCGAAAAATCGGTAGGTTATTCGATTATATATACGAGTATCACGCCGTAGTTTGGTGGTAGGAACATTGGCATCGGTAGTGAAGATTACCGTATCTACCATGAATACTTTATGGAATCCTCGTTTTGAGGGGTTATTGATAATGGTTTTAATCGCCACTCTTCTATTACCTAAAATAGCGGTATCCACTGCATATTCGATCAATCTACGGCTGAACTCGTAATACCCATTGTCTTTCATAAGGTTTTCGATCCTGAGGATTTCAGCATCGAGTTTATCTGTATCGTAGTTTTGGCCTCTCCTAAGTAAACTGGATTTGGAGGTGCTGTTGATCAAAGCAGTTACCCCAGAATCACCTGTAACCAACATAAGGCTGTCAAAAATATAGGGTTCTTGCTCTTCAACATGATAGATCAGCGAAACCCGTTTTTCATTGGTCCTGATTTCTGCCTCAACCTTCCCATGGAAGAATCCCTTGCTGTGAAGATATCTGGTCATTTGCTCGATAGTAGCGCTGGTCATCGCCGAGTCGTAGACAGATAGAGGTTCTCCCATCTGCATAAATGAGTTGCCATTCTTCAGCACTTCATCCTTCTTAGCTAATTTGGCGGTTTTGCGACTTTCGAGTTTGGCAATTTTTACCGGATCTCCGGTGTGGCGTTCTATTTTGCAATCGAATTTGGAGACAATCTTATCTTTCTTCCCCAGGATTTTGGTGGTATCAAATTTGTTTGCCCCGGTTTGGTACATCCAGGTATAAAGTGAAATGGGAAAGACCTTTAGAACTTTACGGTTGGGTCTTTGCTGGTACAGCTCAGCCAGATTTTCGGATTCTACTTTTTTATTACCTTTAATCCGTTGATTGCTGAGCAGGTATTGATCCTGTTCTAAATTTTTGGTGCCAATACAACCGGTAAAAAATAGAGAGACCAGCAGCCAGTATAAGAGATAATATGATCTTAAATTTCCTATCCTTTCACGTATGATCTCAAAAGGCACTACCAGCTATATTAAATCATTGCAATTAAAGAAATACCGTAACAAAGCCCAAAGCTTTTTGGTTGAAGGGGCAAAAAGCGTGCTGGAATTATTGACATCTGGTTATGAGGTGACTCACATTATTGGTTCACCATCATTTTTTAGGGATAACGCTGATATAACCGCAAAATTTGATTCAATACAGCAGATTGCATCAGAGAAAGAACTCAATCGAATAAGTGCTTTGAAAAATAATAGCATAGTGCTGGCGGTAGCTAAGTACCGTTCTGTTGATACTTTTAAACTTGAGAAAGATGAACTTTGCATAGCGCTTGATCGAATAAGAGATCCTGGCAACCTGGGTACCATTATTAGAACAGCCGATTGGTATGGTATTAATAAGTTATTGTGTTCAACAGATTGTGCAGATTTTTATAACCCTAAAACCATTCAATCCAGTATGGGATCGTTCACCAGGGTGCAGGCCTACTACACGAATTTGCTGGAGTACCTGGAAGGGCAAAGGGTACTCGGGGCTGTCATGGAAGGAGACAGTGTGCACCAAATCAATTTTTCTCAGGGAGGGATAATACTGATCGGTAACGAAGCACAGGGAATATCCAATGACCTTGGATCGGTGGTCACGCAGTGGATAAGCATTCCTAAATACGGGTCAGCAGAATCGCTGAATGCTGCAGTTGCTACTGCGGTAATTTGCGATAATATTAGGAGGAACAATGACCAATGAGTGGCAGGAGGCAGGCTATTGAGTAGCAACTCGTCGGTTAATTGGTAATTGTCAATTGTCTATTATCACACCTTCGGCGCGACCTGTGTGTGCTTCAAGTTTCATTTCAGCGGCCAATTTCTTTCCCAGATACCGATCAATTACAAAATGACCCAGGTATATGAATGGAGTTAGCAACACTGCTAAGGTAAACTTGTAGAGGTAGTTCACTGTTCCAATGGCCAATACCCGAATCAGGTCCCAGTCTGCACCAATATAAAACGCAATCACCAGTACCACGTAACTGTCAATAAACTGTGATACCAGAGTAGATCCCGTAGCTCGGAGCCATACCTTCTTTTCACCGGTGGCTTTTTTAATCCGATGAAACACCAATACATCCACAATCTGACCCACCAAGAAGGCAACTACTGATCCAATAATAATCCAAAGACCCTGGCCGAATATTCGCCCAAAAGCCAGGTTCATATCTTCCAGGCTTTGATTGGGATCCTCTCTGAGGCCGCTTTCAAACTGCCACCACTCATTGGGTACCAGTTTGATCCCAATATAAAACATCATGAAAGCGTAAAGGATCAGTACCACCGCCATGTTGGATAACATACGTACCCCTTTTTCTCCGTAGTACTCGTTAATGATGTCAGTCATAATGAAGACTACCGGCCAGATCATCACTCCTGCAGTTAGATTGAAACCCAATCCGTCCACACCAAATAGAGTCATATTTAATGCTGTGAAACCCAGTGTTTCTTCCAGCGAAAAGATCTTGATACCAATAAACTCTGCCACTAAGGTATTGGTAACGAAGAAACCACCAAGCACCAAGAATAACTTATGCCTCTTGCTCATGACTATCAAGTTGGATCGAGACCTTTTGCCCTTCAATTGCCAGTTGCGAGTTTGGAAACACTTGCCTAGCCTCGGCTAGTAATGGACTTAAGTCTTTATAGCGAATAGAAAAATGTCCTAGAATCAATTTTTCAACACCTGCCTTTAGTGCTATGGTAGCAGCTTGCCTAGCGGAGGAGTGGTAGGTTTCATAAGCTCTTTGTTCCCGGTCCGACAAAAAAGTGGATTCATGATACAATAAGTCCACGGATTTGATGTACGGAATAATGGTCTCATTGTAACGGGTATCTGAGCAATATGCATAAGATCTGGGTTTGTAGGGAGGGTCCGTGTATTCCTTCAAAGCGTATTTAATATGATTGTTGGCCATTACGTTCTGACCATTTTTCAAGGTATTGATTTCGTCAAATGACATTTGAGTCAAGTCGCTACTTTTTTTTAATCTGAATTTTTTTGGTTTTTCTTTGAATAAAAATCCAGTACAAGGAATACGGTGATCCATGGGTATAGTTGTTACCGTAAGCTGCTGATTATCCAGAATTACTTCAGATTGGTTGGGGTCCAATGCCCGGAAATGCACTTTGTATCCGAGCACTGTTTCCGTGTATTTAAGATGTAGTGAAATGATATCATCAAGACCAGGAGGTCCAAATATATGCAGGGCATCCTGGCGATTTCTAAGATTCAGTGTGGACAAAAGCCCAACTAAACCAAGATAGTGATCACCATGTAAGTGGCTAATAAATATGTGTTTGAGTCTGCCTAACTTAAGTCTGTAGCGGGTTATTTGCATCTGGGTGCCTTCTCCGCAATCGATCAGGAAAGTGTGGTTTTCCAGCCTTAAGAACTGAGAAGATTGGTGCCTGCTATGGGCGGGTGCAGCAGAATTGGAACCCAGTATTGTTAACTCAAAAGACAATTATTGACCGTTTTCATCCTCTTTCAAATCGCCCTCGATTTCATGCATAAATACGGCATCCCTGGCTTCTTCCACGGTTGGTAGAATATTCAAT
>JANQPK010000186.1 GCA_028289505.1 Cyclobacteriaceae bacterium | reverse complement strand
CTTCAGCGATGGTTTGGGTTGGGTCCGTGATTTCAACCTTACCCCATCCGGAAACTTTTTGGTTGCTGGCAATGAAAAGACCGATCAAGTAGCATTATTGCAAATTGAAACGAACGGTCGGATTGCTAAATATTTAACCTCTCTATCACTTCCTTCACCAAGTTGTTTCGAGTTCTTAAATTGAAGAGACAAGTATTATATGGCCTGATCCTAACGCTGTTGCTGCAAGCATGCGGGGCATCAGAAGAGGTTCCTGTAGACCCTAATTTTCAGGTGTGGCAACATTATAGTGGCGATCCCGCGGGTACAAAGTATTCAGCCCTTGACCAGATAAACCAAGATAACGTCACCAAACTAAAACCCGTCTGGACCTATACCACCGGCGACATGAGTGAATCTCCCCCTTCAACCATCCAATGTAACCCCATCATTATTGGAAACAGGATGTTCCTTACCACCCAAAAATTTAAGTTAGTTGCACTGGATGCCTCCAATGGTAATGAGATTTGGGTTTTCGATCCGCAGTATGAACGCGGTGGTCATGGTGTAAATAGGGGTGTTAGCTATTGGACCGACGGACAGCAGGAGCGTATACTCTATGTAGCAGGGCCATTTTTATATGCGGTAGATGCTGCTAGTGGACAGCTGATAAAGTCATTCGGTGTATCCGGAAAAGTTGATCTAAGAATGGGATTGGATAGAGATGTCAGCGCGCTGTTGGTTACCGCCACTACTCCAGGAGTGATCTATGAAGATTTGCTTATTCTGGGTTCGGCGCTTGGGGAAGGCCCTAGGCCATCCGCACCTGGACATATCAGGGCATTCAATGTGAAGACTGGAGAAATCGAATGGATCTTCCATACTATTCCATATCCGGATGAGTATGGCTACGACACCTGGTCTGAGGATTCTTGGAAACATCGAGGAGGTACCAACGCTTGGGGAGGATTTACCTTGGACCAATCAAGAGGTATGGTTTTTTGTGGTACCGGATCGCCTGCTTACGATCATTGGGGAGGGGACCGCATTGGGCAAAATTTGTTTGGTAACTGCATTCTAGCATTAGATGCAGCTACCGGAGAAAGGATCTGGCATTTTCAGGTGGTACATCATGATCTGTGGGATTACGATATCGCTTGTCCTCCCAATTTGGTTCAAGTTAAAAAGGATGACCAGGTTATCGATGCCTTGGCCCAGCCTACAAAAATGGGTCACTTGTTTGTGTTGAACCGGGAAACCGGAGAGCCCATTTATCCGGTAGAGGAGGTGCAGGTTCCCCCGTCCAACATACCTGGAGAAGAAGCCTGGCCTACTCAACCTTTTCCTCCAACCGGACTGCGATATGCCAAACAGTCGTTTACCGAAGCTGATATTACCAATCTTAATGAAGAAGCTACGCAGAATGTGAAAGAGCAGATAAAGGATTGGAAGCTGGGGGATATCTTTATACCACCCACTGAACAACCATCAGTAATGTTACCACAGTTTAATGGTGGTACCGATTGGGGTGGGGCTGCTTATGATCCTGAAACCAATAGTCTGATTGTGAATTGCAGTAATGAGTTGGAGTGGATTTCCATGGTGAAATCTCAGCCCAACCTGGATCAAAGCATGTTTCATTTCGGACGAGATCTATACGGAGCGCTGTGTTCATGGTGCCATTTCCAGGGAAGCGGCAATCCTTCACTAACCAGTTTGAAAGATCGTGGTGCTGCTTATAATAAGGAGTATGTGATCAATACCATGAATAGTGGTCGTGGACAAATGCCCAGTTTTAGTAACCTATCAAAAACTGAAAAAGAAGCTATCCTGGCTTATTTGTGGGATGAAGGTCGTTCCACTAAGGTATCCGAGGTAGGCGCTGAATTCACCATTGCAAACTATGCGCCCTACGTTTCAACTGGGCACAACGAGATTAAAGACCCAGAAGGTTTTCCAGCTAACCGACCACCATGGGGCACTTTGACTTCAATAGATCTCAATCGGGGTCAGATAAACTGGCAGGTTCCATTGGGTACTTATCCACGATTGGAAGCAAGAGGTTATGAAGCAACAGGCACATTCAATATGGGTGGTCCTGTAGTGACCGGTGGCGGTTTGGTATTTATAGGGGCCGCTATGGATGAGCGATTCCACGCCTATGATAAAGAGACCGGTGATTTATTGTGGGAGTTTCAAATGGAAGCAGGAGGGTATGCCACACCGTCTACCTACCAGGTTGATGGAAAGCAATACCTAGTGATTGCAGCCGGAGGAGGTGGAAAGCCGGGTACTAAACCAGGTGATAAATACTACTGTTTTAGTTTACCACAATGAACATCGCCAGATACCATAGCGTGATGGTGCTGATAGCTGGATTGGTTTGCTATGCTTGCAGTTATCATCTACCTGATGAGGTTCAAGTAGCTTATGATCAGCTTCCTGATCGCATTGACTTCAATTTTCAAGTGAAGCCAATTCTTTCTGATAAATGCTTCGCCTGTCACGGTCCTGATCAACAAAGCTTACAGGCAGATTTAAGACTAGACCTTCGGGATAACGTTGTGGAAGCCAAAGAAAGCGGCAAAATACCCATAGTGCCCGGAAATTCCCTGAAAAGTCATTTAGTAGAAAGAATACTCACAGATGATCCTGAGTTGGTGATGCCCCCTCCTGAATCTCATTTAAACTTGAGTATTGAGGAGACAGCTACCCTGGTTAAATGGATTGATCAGGGAGCGGAATACAAGAGACACTGGTCGTTTATTAGACCGGATAAAGCGGAAATTCCAGAAGTGGAACAAGGCTCCTGGCCCCAAACACCTTTAGATTATTTTGCACTACAAGTTATGGAATCACAGGGTTTGCAACCATCACCAGCTGCCGCTAAAGCCACTCTTGCCCGTAGACTTTACTTCAACCTTACCGGTTTACCACCTGACTTGAAGGATCTTAAGGCCTTTGTTGAGGATGAATCTCCTGAGTCCTATGAAAAGCTAGTGGACAAGTTACTGGCTTCACCGGCATATGGAGAACGTATGGCCATGGAATGGATGGATGTAGCTCGATATGCCGACAGTGATGGTTACTTGGATGATAAACATCGAGACTTCACCCCCTGGCGAGATTGGGTGATCGAGGCATTTAATCGGAATATGTCTTATGACCAATTCGTTACCTGGCAACTGGCAGGCGATCTTGTGCAGGAGCGTACCCAAGCCTCTATTCTGGCTACTGCCTTTAACCGTCTTCATCGTAAAAATTCAGAAGCGGGAATCGTATTTGAGGAGTATAGAAACGAATATGTGGCAGACCGAACCAATACCATGGGTAAAGCCTTCCTGGGCCTTAGTGTGGAGTGTGCTCGTTGTCACGACCATCGATATGATCCGGTTAGCCAAAAGGAATACTATCAGTTATATGCTTTTTTTAATAGCACCGATGAGCTGGGTACCGCTATCTACGGACCGGATCAAACACCCGGGCCGGCACTGTTACTAACCAGCGAAGAACAAGAGAATTTGTTGAATTATCTGAATGTTGGAATCAAGCAAAAGGAACAGCAGCTAAATCAAATGATGGCTGTTCGGGATCAAGAATATGATCGATGGGCCCAAAACAAGCAGCAAATACTCACCACCTTATCCAGTGAATTAAATCATAGTATGGTTGCTTATTATGATT
>JANQPK010000158.1 GCA_028289505.1 Cyclobacteriaceae bacterium | reverse complement strand
ACCACGGTGAATGGCGTTGTGATACCCATCCCAGGGCCAGTAACGATGGGAAGATGGTATGCATCGACTCTACCCACGGGGGCAATGGCCGGCAAATGTATTTGATTGACATTAGCAGTCTGAGCTTGTGATTGATCGATGATTTAATGAGAAAAAATTTTAATTTTGAATGAGATGCGCATGTGGTGAAATTGGTAGACACGCAGTCTTCAGGCGGCTGTGCTTTCGGGCGTGGAGGTTCGACTCCTCTCATGCGCACTATTCCTAACTACTTGCAAAGGCCCCCCGATTATTTGGGGGGCTTTTTTTGTTATCCCATGCTGACTTAATCAATAATCAGTTGCCTAGAAGCTAGACTATTGTATATATTGAGTTAATGGACAAATACAATTTCTTTCAGAATGTATATGAAGTTGCCAAACTGATACCAGAAGGTCGGGTTACCAGTTACGGAGCCATAGCTGGATACCTAGGTGCTAAAAGCAGTGCGCGTATGGTGGGTTGGGCAATGAATGGGGCTGGTGCAGATCCCCAGGTGCCGGCACACCGTGTAGTAAATCATCAGGGACTTTTAACTGGTAAACATCATTTTGAAACCCCCACAAAAATGCAGGAACTGCTAGAGCTTGAAGGAGTGGTGGTACAAAACGATAAAATCGCTGAATTTGAAAAACGATTTTGGGATCCGATGAAGGAACTGTTGTGATCTCTGGTTTCTGGTCACAGGAATCTGGACGCAGTCGCAAGCCTATTCTGCTAATACTAGATGATGAGGTTTGGTTGGGCGTGTTGTGCCCACACATTTAGGGGTCTTTTTTAACCGTGACAGAATTGAAACTTCGAGGACCTGAAATCAACAATAGTCCTATGAACGTAAGACAGCCATTCACAATCAAGATGAAGAAACCCAGTTCGAACCCTTGCCGACTGCATATCACATCTATCAGGTAAGATAACACCGGTGCCAGGATACATAGTGGCAAAACCAACTTGTCGCGGACCGTACCCTTAGTGAACAATCCGTAGGCGTAAAGTCCCAGTAATGGTCCATAGGTGTAACCAGCTGCAGTGAAAACCGCACTTATCACAGCGGAGTTGTTAATGGCCTTGAAGATGATAATTACCGCGAATATCAAAACAGAGAACCCAACATGCACTAGCATTCTAATCTTTTTCTGACCAGGATGCCCTTCCCTTTCAAAGTTTAGAAAATCAACACAAAAAGAAGTAGTGAGCGCGGTAAGTGCTGAATCTGCACTGCTGTAAGCGGCGGCGGTAATTCCCAGTAAGAATACAATGCCAGCCAGCACATCGAAATGCTTCAGGGCCAACATCGGATAAAGATCGTCCGTTCTTTCGGGCAATTGAATGCCATATTCAGCGGCATAGATGTATAACAGTGCACCTAAGCTGAGAAACAAAAGATTTACCCCGATCAGCACCACACTGAACCAAATCACATTTTTTTGAGACTCTTTTAAGGTTTTACAGGTCAGGTTCTTTTGCATCATGTCCTGATCCAGGCCGGTCATTACGATTGCGATAAAGGCCCCCGAGATGAACTGCTTGAAGAAATTCTGGCCACTTTTAAAGTCCCAAAAAAAGACCTGAGAGTAATCACTCTGTTGTACAGTTTGAATCAGACCACCCCAATCAAGATCTAGACTTTCGGCCACCAGGTTTATACTGATGACTACTGACAACAGCATAAATAAAGTTTGCAAGGTATCGGTCCACACAATAGTTTTGATACCTCCTTTAAAAGTGTAAATGTAGATTAATACAATAGTAGCTAACACTGTGAATTCAAAAGGGATGCCCCATTCATCGAATACGGCAATTTGAAGAACTCCTGCCACCAGAAAAAGTCTGAAAGAAGCACCGATTGTTCTGGATACCAAGAAAAACAAGGCTCCCGTCTTGTATGACCAGAATCCAAACCTGGTTTCCAGATAGGTGTAAATTGAAGTCAGGTTAAGTCGATAATACAGTGGTAATAATACCCCGGCAATTACCAGGTAGCCAACTAAGTATCCAAGTACCATTTGCATGTAGGAAAACTCGCTGTCCAAGACCCAACCAGGAACAGATATGAATGTCACACCAGAAAGTGATGCCCCTATCATACCAAAAGCTACCAGATACCACGGAGATTGCTTGTTTGCTGTAAAAAACGTCTTGTTATCGGCATTGCGAGAAGTAAAATAGGATATGAGAATGAGCAACAGAAAATATCCCGATATAACAGAAAGAACCAAGGAAGCGCTCATGAAAAGTATTTAAGGATAGAAAAATTCAACAATGGGACACTTAAAAAGTCAAAAATGTCTATTTTTTTTTATTTTTACCATCGCACTGAAGTAAAGCTATGTCATACCAATTCCAAGAAGAAGCGCTACTTGAGGTCATAGAGAAGAAAGACGAGCCAAAGGATTTGGTGGTATTCAATGATGATATCAACACCTTTGAGCATGTAACTGAAACTTTAATCAGAGTTTGCAGACATACGGTGGAGCAAGCAGAGCAATGCACTTTTATTATTCATCACCGTGGTAAGTGCTCTGTCAAAAAAGGGCCTTTTTCAAAGCTAAAGCCCATGAAGGAAGCTATCTGCGATGTGGGTATCGATGCCAGGGTTCTATGATAATGAACTAAATCCGTCCGATTCATGCAATTCCCTTCTCGCCTAATTGAGCATGCGGTTGAGGAAATATCTAAGCTACCGGGTATCGGAAAGAAAACCGCGTTACGTTTAGTGCTACACCTTTTAAAAAATGACGTCTCAGTTAGTGAGTCACTAGCCTCCAGTATATCCAGTCTCAGAAAAAATATAAAATACTGCCAGCGATGTCACAACATCTCGGATGGACCACTATGCGCTATTTGTTCAAATCCCAGACGTAGCCATAATATTATTTGTGTAGTGGAAGATCTCCCAGATGTACTGGCTATAGAAAATACCGGCCAATATCATGGAAGCTATCACGTGCTGGGCGGCATTATATCACCGATTGATGGAGTAGGACCAGACGACCTTAATATTAGCTCCTTGGTAAATCGGGTAGCTCAAGCTGAATTTCCAATAGAAGAAATTATTTTAGCCCTGAGCCCCACTATGGAAGGTGACACTACCGCGTTTTATCTTACAAAAAAACTACAACCCTATAACCTCAAGATTAGTAGTATTGCCAGAGGGGTGCCTATTGGCGGAGAATTGGAATATGCTGATGAGATCACCTTGGGGAATAGCATCTTGCGTAGACGAAACTATGAAAGTGAGCATTAACTGTTAGCAATATTGGTATCTGCCATGGTTTATGGTTACTTTTGCCGCTGAAAAATTCCAACGTAATGAGCCACCCTGTAGCCCCCATCGATCAGATTTCTCAAAGGATCAGCAACCTTGCAGAATCAGCAACACTGGCTATGGCTGCAAAAGCCAGAGAATATCGTGCCCAAGGTATTGAGGTTATCGCCTTAAGCCTGGGAGAGCCAGATTTCAAGACACCCGCGCATATTTGTGAAGGTGCAAAACGCGCTATTGATGAAGGAAAATATTTTAGTTACCCTCCGGTAAATGGATATCTTGACCTCAGGCAAGCCATCTGCCAAAAGCTTGAACGGGATAACCATATTAGCTATACCCCAGATCAGATTGTAGTATCAAATGGTGCAAAACAATCCATCGCCAATGCTATGTTCAGCTTGGTTGACCCAGGTGATGAAGTAATTGTATATTCACCTTACTGGGTAAGCTACGCCGCTATTGTTCAACTTGCGGAAGGTGTACCTGTATACCTGGAGGGAAGCATTGAGAATGATTTCAAGGCCACCGCTGAACAGCTTGCAGCGGCTATTACTCCCAAAACTAAGGTGGTAATCTACTCCTCTCCCTCCAACCCTACCGGAAGTGTGTTTACCAGGGAGGAAATGGCTGATATGGTTAAGGTTTTATCAGCACACCCTGATGTTTACGTGATCGCCGATGAAATCTACGAATACATCAACTACACCGGTGAACACGTAAGTCTGGCCGCATTCCCTGAAATGTATGAAAGGACCGTTACCGTAAACGGGTTTGCTAAGGGGTACGCCATGACTGGCTGGCGGGTAGGCTACATAGCTGCTCCAGCATGGATTGCCAAGGCATGTAACAAAATGCAAGGTCAAATTACTTCCGCCAATTGTTCTATCGCTCAAAGAGCAGCATTAACAGCGCTCACCGATAATCTGGAACCCACACATGCCATGACCAGAGAGTACCTTAGGCGTAGAGATTTAGTAATGGAACTACTAAAGGAAATTCCAGGAATTCGCACGCCCCTTCCACAAGGAGCATTTTATTTCTTTCCTGACGTTAGTGCCTACTTTGGAAAGTCCGATGGTAAAACAAACATCGAAAATGCCGATGATTTGTGCATGTATATTTTGGACGAAGCCCAGGTAGCGCTAGTCACTGGTGCCGCATTTGGTGCACCTAAATGTGTCCGTATCAGCTATGCAGCCTCTGAAGAAAATTTAAGAGAAGCCATCAGCAGGATCAAGCAGGTGTTAAGTAGACTTAGCTAAGGACCCAAGGATTTATTCCTTATTTCTTATCTGTAATTCTTCACGGTATCGATGAAGCACTTTACGGCATCGACGCTGGTATCTGGATAAACCCCATGGCCAAGATTGGCAATATACTGTTGTGATCCGAATCTATCGATCATTTCGTTTGTTTGTCTGGCAATATCCTGAAATGATCCATATAGCACGCAGGGGTCCAAGTTTCCTTGCAGTGATTTTTTTGGCTGGGTCAGTTTGCGAGCGCTATCCACATCCATTTGCCAATCCAGACCTATGGTTTCACAGGGCAGATCAGCCAATTCCGGTAAGGCAAAATAGGCTCCTTTGGCAAACACTGTAATCGGTACCTGATCGATGGATTGGCATATCCTTCTTATGTAAGCTAGTGAGTAAGTAAGATAATGGGACTTTGGCAGGATACCGGCCCAGGAGTCAAATACCTGTATCAAATCCGCCCCAGCATCAATTTGCGCTTGAAGATAGCGAATGGTGCTAGCGGTAATTTTTTCCAGGAGCGCGTGCGACAAATCGGGGTGCTGGTAAAGCATTCGCCTGGCCTTGGAGAATGTCTTACTACCTGAGCCTTCCACCATGTAGGCGAAAACCGTCCAGGGGGCTCCGGCGAACCCGATGAGTGGTACCTTCCGGTCAAGCTCCTTTTTGACCAACCTAATGGCATCCAACACATATCCCAGTTCCGATTCTGGGTCAGCTACTTTCAATTGATCTACCTGCTTGATGGTCCCAATAGTTTCGGGGAAGTAAGGACCCTTTTTCTCGATCATCTGATATGGAAGCCCCATAGCTTCAGGGATTACCAAAATATCAGAGAAAATAATAGCAGCATCTACCTTCAAGACATCAACTGGTTGCACTGTGACTTCTGCCGCCAATTCTGGGGTTTTTACTAATTCTAGAAAACCACTAAGCTTTTCTCTTACAGCTCTATATTCTGGCAGGATTCGGCCCGCTTGTCTCATCAGCCATACTGGAATGCGCGGTACCTGTTGACCTCTTGCAGCCTGCAAGATCAAGTTATTCTCTAGTTGCATTGGCCAAAGTTAACAGATTTTTGGGAATGGGAACCGCCTTTCACAATGCGTAATGAAACCACAGAAGCAGGAAAATTTGCTTATCTTTATTATAGTAATTCGATATAATAATGAGTCTATTATTTAATGATTTCAAGAGCTGGAAAACCCATTGTGAAACCGAGCAGTTAGCGCTTTTCCAACCAGTTCTTGATTATGAAATAGAGCAAAAAGGGGCAACAGAGGTTCAAATCAGGGATGGTCTGCGACAGGCCTACCAAGTGATGAGGGAAGCGGTGAATACCGGGCTTACAGATGATCTTGCCACCGAATCTGGGATGGTCGAAAATGCAGGCAAAAAAGTACTTCACCATAAGACTACTTTGCTATCCCGGAATTTCCAAGAACTGGTAGCGAGATCTCTAGCTGCTAAGGAGGTGAACTCCTGTATGGGTCGGATTGTGGCTGCCCCCACTGCCGGGGCTTCGGGTATACTGCCTGGTATCCTGGTTACCCTTCAGGAAATTCATGATCTGGATGATCAGAAGATTTTCGAGTGCTTGTTGGTGAGCGCCGGAATTGGATTGATTATTGAAAAGAATGCCTCATTGGCTGGTGCGGTTGGTGGCTGTCAGGCGGAAACCGGCAGTGCGGCAGCTATGGGAGCTGGTGCTATAGTGTATGCCATGCATGGTTCAATTGATCAGGTGTTCAACGCCGTAGCCATAACCATCCAATGCATGTTGGGATTGGTTTGTGATCCTGTGGCTGGTTTGGTAGAGGTACCCTGTATTGTGAGAAATGCCAGCGCCGCCACCATAGCCTACAGTGCTGCACAGATGGCTATAGCCCAAGTAACTGGTATTATTCCGGTTGATGAATGTGTTATCGCTCTGGGAGAAGTAGGCCAAAGCTTGGAGGATCGATACAAAGAGACCGCAAAAGGAGGTTTAGCGGCAACTCCAACTGGGAGGAGAATCGCCCGTAAAGTGTTGATAAAAGATATAGATATTACCCCAAAAGCAGACTAAACGATCACCTGCACGATCTTGCTGAGGGTGATCGACCAGAAAACCGCACTGAAGAACATGTAGATAATAATCTTCACTCGAGGACTGCCCATGGCACTTGCCAAAATAGTACCGATGATGGGAGTGAAGAATATAGGGGTAAAGAAGCTGACTCCAAAAATGCCAAAACGGTCCCAAATGTAATAGAATCGTTGGTTCAAGCCTTTCCTGTTTTTGATGTATCCGATCAATCTTTTGATCCAGGGGTAGCCGGTACGCTCTCCAATCACGGTAAAGATCAATACACTGGTCATCATGCCCAACACGCTTAAAACAATAGTCCAGAAGGTAGGCATTCCAGTAGCTATGCCAAAAGAAGGCCCTGCAACAAATTTAGTGGTGCTCAGCAGGTATATAGATATGTATTTTAGTATTTCAGAGAACATTAGTTCCAGTACTTAAAACCTTAAAGGTGTAGTATCCATAAATTAATAGCAGCACGAAGCCCTCATACCGACCGACTTCTCGCTTATGGATCATCATAGGGAGTATAAGCAGTGTGATACCTAACATCCAGATCATGTCAGTGTTGAGTATGACATCGCTCACCTCAATCTCCTTGATGATGCTGGTTATACCCAAGATGGACAGAATATTAAAGATGTTAGAACCCATCAGGTTACCAACTGCCAGGTCTGTCTGATCTTTGAAAGATGCAATGGATGCGGTTACCAGTTCGGGAAGACTTGTACCCAGTGCTAACACGGTTATTCCTACCACTCTCTCCTCCACTCCGAATAGTTGCGCTAATCCTTTACCGCCCTCCACGAACCAATCGGAACCGTAAAACAATCCAACGCAACCAAGTATAATTAAAACGATATCCTTGATTAAATGTTTTGTGTTTTGCTGCTCTGCAGCTGTTTGATTATCCAACTTTTGGGTATGGCTATTCTCTTTACGCGATTTTCGGATAACAAAAAAGGTATAACTTACCAGTAGCCCTATGAATAATACCCCTTCAAAAGATTTGAGTAAACCCTCTCGCACCAGAAAATACAGCAGAACTGAGCTACCCATGGTCATGGGCCAATCAATCTTTATGCTATCGGTGTTGACCCTTAT
>JANQPK010000130.1 GCA_028289505.1 Cyclobacteriaceae bacterium | reverse complement strand
AGAAGCTGATAGTCGGAGTTATTGCCTGTCGCCAGGGAAATGTCACACAGATTTACGGCATTTTGATTGGGATTGTATACCCTGAAACGGCGAGTGAAGCTTGTGGTGTCGGTAAACAAGGTATCAAAAAAGATGGTGTCTGAAGAAAAGGTTAGCCTGGCATTAGGATCTATGGTGATCTCCTCTTCGGTTGGGGTACATAACGCCAGTAGCATACCCACTGCGAAAAACAAAACCAGCTGAATTTTCACCGCTTACTCTGAACCTTCTTTAAGTTTTTCTGCGTTCTCAGCGATCTGAAGCTGCTCGATGAAGTCTGCAATTTCTCCATCCATTACATTGGGCAGATTATGAACAGAGTAGCTGATTCGATGATCGGTAACACGACCCTGCGGATAGTTGTAGGTTCTAATTTTATCGGATCGATCGCCGCTTCCTACCATGGATCGACGTTGAGCGCCAACTTCATCCTGATGCTTCTGCAATTCAATTTCATACAGCCTGGACCTCAAAACCTTCAAAGCTTTATCCAAGTTTTTCAACTGTGACTTCTCATCCTGACAGGACACTACCAGCCCGGTAGGTATGTGCGTCAACCGTACTGCAGAATAGGTAGTATTTACGCTTTGACCCCCAGGCCCTGAGGAGCAAAAAGTATCCTTACGAATATCATTCATGTTTACTTCCACATCCACTTCATCCATCTCCGGCAACACCGCCACACTGGCGGCTGAAGTGTGAACCCTTCCTTGAGTCTCGGTGGTAGGCACCCGTTGCACACGGTGGACGCCGGATTCGTATTTCAGCTTACCGTAAACATCTTCTCCGGAAACCATACTGATGATTTCTTTGTATCCGCCACTGGTACCTTCGGTCAGATCCAGGACCTCTAGCCTCCAGCCAGATTTTTCCGCAAAGCGCTGATACATCCTAAACAGGTCTCCAGCGAAAATTGCCGCTTCATCACCTCCGGTTCCAGCACGAATTTCCAACACTGCATTTTTGCCATCATTGGGATCTTTAGGGATCAGCATATTTTTCAAGAGATCTTCCAACACCTCTTTCTTGGGTTCCAGATCGTCGAGCTCAGCCTTGGCCATCTCCCGGAATTCAGGGTCTTTTTCAGTTTCTAAAACGCTTTTGGCACTATCAATATGATCCAATATGTTGCGGTACTGGTGATATTTCTCCACGATTTTCTGCAGATCCTTGTACTCCTTTGATAGCTTGGTATACTTCTTCATGTCAGAAGTAGCATCCGGTTGTACGATGAGTTGTCCAACCTCTTCAAATCTGTCCTCTATGGCCTGTAGTTTATCTAGCATTTTTCTGAAGTTGCCCAAAATTAACAAATAGTTTTAAAAGCGGGTTTTGTTTAAAAGCTTTGGATTAGTTTTGCGCTAATGAGTATTAAAAATTCCATTTTATGGGTGCTATGGCTGCTTCTTGTAGGTTGTGTTAGTCCTAGCGAACAACAGGCTAATAAAGAAAAGCTGTTAGAAGGCCTTAAAGACCATCAGGTAATAAGGGTGACCCAAGAACAAATCATGACCGCAGCCCTTACAGAAGGTCAGCAAATCCTAGCAAAGATAGACTCTGTTTCAAATGATTCTGATAGCTGGAAAACCGTAAGCGGGCGACAGCTACTGGATTCATTAAGCAGTGTACTCGGTCATGGCAACATTAAAATGGTTACCGCCAGCTCAGCCCCTGCCGACTTGGGTCCTGAAGAATCGGCTATATGGGATGCTTACCTATACAGTGCAGAACAAAACGAAACCATAACTGAAAATGTTCAGCGAACCGGAGATGGACAGTTTATACTATATACTTCTCCCATAACTCAAGATGCTGATCTTAAAGGTATGTGGAGTGTCCTGGTATCGAAGAAAACCTTGATACGAAACATGGAGGAATAGATCTGAGATCTAAGATGAAAGATCTAAAATCTCCTGATAGCGGAAGCAGTCTACCGTGTGGTCGTTTACCAGGCCTACTGCTTGCATGTAAGCATAGACGATAGTTGATCCTACGAATTTAAATCCTCTTTTTAACAGGTCTTTGCTGATCTTGTCGGACAATTTGGTCTTAGCAGGGGCTTCTGCAGTAGTTTTAAACTGATTATTAATGGGAGTTCCATCTACAAATGACCACAAATAGTGATCAAAGCTCCCATAAGTTTCGATGACCTGAATAAAGTGCTTGGCATTAGTTACCGTTGATCTCACCTTTAGCTGGTTTCTAACAATATTTGGATTCTGGAGTAAATCCATAATACGCTGTTCGTCATAACCAGCAACTTTCTCAAAATCCCAGTTGGCAAATGCTTCTGCATAACCCTGCCTTTTTTTCAAAATAGTACTCCAACTCAACCCAGCCTGGGCGCCTTCCAGGGTGAGGAATTCAAAAAGCACCTTATCATCATGAACCGGCACCCCCCACTCGTTGTCGTGATAATCAAGGTAGGCTTGAAACGCCCCTTCCACCCATTGGCATCTTTTTTTCATAGCAAAGCTTGGTAATCATTACTATCTTGAATTATAAACGTTATGAGAACCTACAATATATTCACGGCATTAGCAATATTATTGTCAACTGCTTTACATGCTCAGGATGGCAGCGAATTTGATTTTTGGGTGGGCAAATGGAATCTAAATTGGGAGTACGCCGATGGTTCCAAAGGTCATGGAGTGAATAGTATCGTGAAGATGCTGGATGAAAAAGTGATCCAGGAGCATTTTGAGGCCAAGGACGATGGCCCATATAAAGGATTTTTAGGGACCAGCATTTCGGTATTTAACCCGGCAAGCAAAACTTGGCACCAGGCTTGGGCCGATAATCAAGGGGGCTACTTCAATTTCATCGGTGTAGTGGAAAACCACCAGCGGATCTTTAAAACCACTGTAAAGCAGCCGGACGGAACGGATTTGGCACTTCGAATGCGTTTCTATAATATTGAGGAAAACAGTCTTACCTGGGATTGGGAGCAATCAACAGACGGGGGAGAAAACTGGACCCTGAGATGGCGTATTCATTATAGCAAGGAGCCATGAGTTATAAGTTATAGGTTATCGTGCAATATGCATTACAACCACTGCTTTCAGTTTTCTCATCTTTCCAGGCGCTTAAATTCCTCGCCAAAGCCATTCTTTCTCTTAAACGGTTCCTTGACATCAGGAGAAATAAGCTCATTATACTTGTTTGGACGTCTGTAGGAATTCCCCCAGTATGTCCAGCTTCGGTACTCCCTTTCCTTTTTAAGGTCGACCAGCGCCAGGTAAACGCCTTCCTGTTCACCTGCCATCACAATCAAGTCGCCATTGGATGAATAGGCACACGAATGACCATTAAATCCTTCTGCGCCACCATCAGCGTAGCTGGTCATGACAGTGGCAAGTGAGTTTTCCCAAGCACGGGTTCTAAATTGCTCAAGACGCTTGGATTCAAGTGTGCATGCATTAGGGGTTAATATGATCTCAGCACCTTTAAGCATCAATATCCTTGCACTTTCAGGAAATTCCCGGTCGTAACAGATCATAACGCCGATCGGAACAGGACCCAGCCTTGTGTTGAGTTCCTCCACATAGAAACCTGCACCTGGCATTACTGCAGTTTCCATTGGGAACGGATCTACCGTATGAACTTTAGAATAGGTCATTATTATATTGCCGTTCATGTCGATTACAGAAGCCGAGTTTTTTGGAAGGGATTCGGTCTTTTCCAAATAGGTTATGACAATGGCCATTTCAAGTTTTTTTGCCAGGTTCCTGAAATGTAAAATAAATTTATCATCCTGACTGATGGCCCTAGATTTCCACTCCTCCATGGCACCTGGTTCATTAAAATCAGGTGCCTGGTAGCCGATATTAACCATTTCGGGAAAAAGGGCTATATCGGCTCCATATGTTTTTGCTTGCCTGCACATTTCTTCGCCTTTAGCCAGGTTCCATTCCTGGTCGGCATGTGCGGGGACCTGAAGCAAAGCTATCCTGAGCACCGAATCATTTTCTGGGTTGGTGTCTGAGGATTGGGCTTGAAGGAATGAAAAAGTAAGTACAAGAATTATCAGATTCAGAAGTACTCTTTTCATGGTAACATGCATTTCATGTTTGGTAACAAGAAGTCACCAATTTAATAAATTATTCTCACCAATGAGTTTTGAAGAATTGATGCAGGCCAGGGAAAATTCCGGAAGACTTGCATGATGAGTTATCAGTTATCATGCAACCATTTGGTTTTCGGCAGCATCTTTAGGGTATAACTGGAAAACATTGATTGCTATGACTCGTCGAATCAACATTGCCGGAGTTATTTTTAACGTAGAGCCATTGGGCTACGAAATTCTTAGAGCCTATCAGGATGCCTGGAATAAAAAGAATCCTCATAACCAGAGACAATGGGAAGAGCTAACGGCTGAGTATCTTTTACAACAATTGAGCTTGGGGTATAGTATTACTACTGTGGATCATGTTGAGGGCATCAGCAAAGTCTTGCCTGAAATTCCTGCCAGATCTAACTCTGATAACCTTGGTTTTAACTTAAATAAGTATTTTCATCAATTGACCTTAGGATTATGGTGAGCTTCGCAGCCGCCAAAATTTTCTAAGGATTAGAACAAACAAGCCCAGTACCACCATTATAGCCAATATCGGGATAAAAATTGACAGCAAGGAGAGCCCGATACTGCTTGCGGATTCAATGGTAGCCACCAACGGGTTACCAAATCCTGCAGTGGTAACACTGGATACTGCTCTGGTGGTAGAGCTAGTACCTTTGATAAGCCCGGCGGTTCCACCACCGGCAATTATAGCTAATGTCCATTTAATCCAGGGTTCCATCTCAACAATGGCCGAACCCATAACCAATGTTCCACAAACCATTGCTAAGGGAGCAGTTATGGTATCTAGCAGGTTATCAAACCAGGGGATATAATAAGAAAATATTTCAATTACCGAAGCGGTACCGAACAAGACCAGAGCTACTGGTCGACCAATCCACTCGAACCCAGTAGAAAGCTCCATGACTCCAAATTGCGCTGCCAGACTCATGACCAAAAAGGGAAGGAAGATTCTAAATCCTACTGCAGCAGCCAACCCAATTCCCAGAAAAATGCTGATGGCAATATCCATAGACTTTTAAGTTAGTAAAATTCCTAATCAGGAAAAATGCTGGCATCTAGGTTTGGGATTACCCGAAGAGCGTTCTTGTAATACACTTTCTTCAACACCTCATCGGGCAAGTCCAGCCCATACATGGCCCAGAAAGCATGATACTTCTTGTAATAGGGAAAATACTCATCAGCTGTTTCCAGCACTCTGAAATAGGTATAATATTCTTCGGGGTTCCAGGCATCCTTGCCAAACATGATTCGATCTTGATACTTGATAAAGAACTCGCGCGCTTGTCGAGGCTGTCGCCCTAATTCGGCTATAACCGCTCCAAACTCTATCACAGTATTGGGAAACTGGTCCAACAAGCTCCCCAGCTTGGTCAGGTCGTTGGCATGCCAACCAAAGTGAGCGTTGATAAAGGTGGTGTTGGGATGTTTTCTAAATACATTGTGTTGTTCACGTATGATCTGTTCCCATGGTGCTGGATCAGCATCCGATCTTTTGCGGTTAGGCCGGAGTTTTAGTTCCAGCCAGCGTTCATTCATGGTATTGTGTTGCTCCCAAAAAGGTGCTGGATCTGCGGAATGAATGAGTACCGGAATCCCCAACTCGGCACATTTGGCCCATACCGGATCGATTCGCGGATCATCCACCGCTATTCGATTGCCCTGAGCATCCCTGGCTCTCAGGCCCAGGGTCTTGTATATTTTCAAGCCTTTAGCCCCTTTTTGAACATCCTCTTCAAGTTGAGCCGCTGTTTTGGCCCCCCAATCAGGATTTTCAATCCCTCGGTAACTAATATTGGTGAAGATTACCAACCGCGAGGATAAATTCGAGGATTTAATGTTCTCCAAAGCACCGTCCAGATGAGTGGTCTCCCCTCTTCCACGGCCGCTGAGATTGACCATTATCCCCATATTGATTCGATCCATGTCATGTACCAAAGCGGTTAAATCCTGGCTCGGCATACGCCACTGATGATTATGAACATCAATAAATGGAAATTTAGCCCTGGTAACCGGGTGCTCCGGTACTACTAGGGTAGAAGTGGGATTATATTCCTCAAAAGTGATATCTCCTTTGTTCTGAGCAGGCAGTGCAAGGCTGAACAGGGTCAGTAATACCCCGAAAAGGAAGAAATAGGGATCTCTCACCAGCAAAACCTATGTGGAAGGATATTCCGGATCACTCATTACCTCCTCTATCTGCTGAATATGCCTTTCCAGGTGCCCTGACATGAACATTAGGATTTGATATCCATCAAGATCTCCCAGGGGGCCAAATGGTATAAAATGGTGTCTGAGTTCGTCCTCAGTAGAAGTAGCATAGCTGATACTGGATTCCCTCAATTGCTTAAAGCTATCTAGAAACTGCTGAGGATTCTTATACTTACCAGTAGGCTCTAAATCTGGTCTGGTCTTTAACCTGTGATCTCGGGAAGTGATAGCTGACATTATTTCCTGAGTCTTGCCACTTATATCCTGCTCTTTTTCCGGTTGCGGTTCAGAGTTTACCAATTGAGTGGACACCAGACCGAATAATGCCTTCTCCGATTTTTCCAAATGCTCAGATATTTCAGCGATGGACCATACGGAATCTACTGGTTTATAGTGCCATTGTTCAGTTGAAAGATTTGACACTACCTGCTCTAGCTTGGAAAAGCTCTGTTGCAGGTGTTGTGCGATCTCACTTTTCTCCTCTGGGGTTAATGCACCGTCCTGGGCCCAAATTTGGAAACTGGTTAAAAGTAGTATTAACCCGGTTAGTACTGATTTCATAGGATTAAATGTTTCTTTTACAATGCTGGCGAATATTTGATGTAACATCTAAGATAACATATTTTATTTATGTGTTCAGCGCTTTTATCAGGTATTCCCTGACCGGATTGGCCACTTCCCAATATTCCATTAATACTGTTGGTAAACCGGGATCTGTGATCAGCTTAGGGTCTAATTCCGCTACATAGTAGAATTGCTTGTTGGCAATTAGTGGCTCCTGCTCATAAGCCTGTTTGAATTCAACCGGGATTCTTTTATGCTGGTCTCCTCGAATATGTCCATACTTCTGCTTGAACTTTTTTTCATTGATCAGTTCTTGAAACTTGTCAAGGTCTTGTGAGATGGTGGTCCGTATACGATGTATTTGATGTTTGTCAATACCATGAGCTCCTCCGAACACCCCAATATGCTTAGGGCTGAATCGCATGAAAAACCCAGGTACTGATTTGTCTTTACGTCCAGCAGAGGAAATGATAGCTCCATAATACACATTGTAAGGGGTTTTATCCGGGGAAAACCGGATGTCTCGGTTGATCCTCATCACCGCATCCTTGGCAGTGATTTGTACGGATGGATCCCGTTCGTGGATCAAACCGATCATATGATCTACAAAAGCATAGAAGGGATCTTTTACGGAGCTTTTATACCTCTTGCGGTTCGCCTCGAACCATTGTTTAGTATTGTTCTTTTCCAGCTCCTGAAAAAACTTTAGAAAGTCGTCAGTAAAATAGGTCATGGTAGTTGTAGTTTAGGTATCCGCCAACCTGCTGTAGGCGGATACCGAGTGGTGGTTTATTGCATGGAATGAAAAGCTACTTTGTTTCCCTCGCAGTCTTTGATAATCGCAATATAGCCAACCTCGTCTGATACTTTAGTCTTGGGCATAACTAGGGTACCACCAGCAGTTTCTACCCTACTCAAAGGATCAGCCAGATCTGTCCCGCCGTTCAAGTATACCAGTGGACCGGTTTCCGAAGGCTCGTAGCCATCGCCCTCCACTAGTGCACCACCTACATCTTCCTGACCGTGAGGAAGAAATCCCATTTTTAATCCGGCTATCTCTTCCCGGTGAATGTCAGTATTGAAAACTGCACTGTAGAAACTACAAGCCCTATCGAGATTTTTGGCCGGAATCTCAAACCAGTTAATTGCATGTGCCATGATGTTAGATTTTTGAGTTGTTAGATGTACGATTATACGAGATCTTTTGGTGAGGTTTTTGATTAATATCAATTAAATGTAGTATTCTAACTATAATAAAAATGGCTTTATGTGTGTTCTTTTGTTTAATTACCATGTAATTATTTAGTTTTCTATGACCAAATCAGATGCCTTATTTTTATTGGTAAAGTCCATGAGTAAAAGCGAGAAACGCTACTTCAAATTGACTATGGGCTTTCATGGGGATCAGCAGAACTACCTGCGCCTGTTTGAGTTACTAGACAAAATGGACTTCTACCGTGAGCAACTGGTTAGAGAACATTTTAAAGGGGCGCCTGGGTTAAAACAGTTGCATGTGGCCAAGCATTACCTTTATCAACTTATCTTAAAAAGCCTGAGAGGATATCATCTCAAGCAATCCATCTATGCCCAGTTGAGGTCCAATCTAATCGATATTGAGGTGCTGTTTAAAAAAGATCTGCTGAAACAATGCTATAGGAAGATAATTCAGGCCGAGAAACAAGCTCGTAAAGCCGGCGATGAACTGGTTTTACTCGAAACCTTAAACTGGAAAAGACGCGCCTTATTAAATATGCGGGGCGCCATTAATACTAGAGCAGAAGTTGATCAAATAATTATGGAAGAGCAAACCACCCTATCAAAGCTGAAGCATGAAAGTGAACTCTGGCGCCTTACCATGGAAGTAGGAAGCATCACTAGGGATGACGAAAATCCTGAAAGAATGCACCCTCTTTCGGCAAACCCACCAGCAAGCATGACCCATCGGGCCACCATCCTGTATTATCACCTTGAATATGTTTATCATACCATGTCTGGTGAACTGGAACGAGCTGGTGAATATCTGGACCAGCTGATGAAATACCTGGAAGGTGATTTATTCAGGCTCAAGAATGATCCGTCCTCGTATATTACTGCACTGAATAACAAAATAGGTCTCTTTTTAAATCAGAAGAAGCACAATCAGGTGCCCGCTTTGTTGATTAAGATCAGGCAGTTGCCCCAGAAGCTAAAACTTAAAGCCAATAATCCACTGTCTATGAAGCTGCTGATTCGAACTTATAATGTCGAATTGGAAACGTATCGCGATACCGGGCAAGTAGAAAAGGGCGTTGCTCTGATCCCGCAAGTCCGTAACTTTCTGAAGTCATATGCTGAATTAATCCCCAGAGAATACATGATATTGTTTCACTATCAGTTCTCTCATCTATACTTTCTAAAGTCAGATTATAGCAAGGCCCTAAATGACATCAATACCGTTTTAGATTATCGCCACTACCCGGAAAGGGCAGATATCATGGGGTACGCCCATTTTCTAAACCTAATCATCCACTACGAACTTGGTAACAGCACAGTGATGAAGTATGCGGTAGAAGCTTGCCGCAGGTTCCTAAAAAAAAGGGGCCGCCTACAGGAATTCGAAAGGGTTTTGTTAAAGGTATTTTCCAGGCTCAGCACCAGGCCCACCATCCAACACCCTGCCATCCTGAAAAAGGCTTCTCTGCAATTGTTTTCAGATCCACCATTAATTTCAGAGTCTCAATTGGACTACCTGGATTTTAAATTCTGGATGCAAGCCAGATCTGCTTGAGTTTTACTTAATCTTTGATTTTAGAGCCGAGATGACAATATTTGTCAATAGATCCACCGAACATGCCGTTGCCGACCCGGTACTTAATAGCATTTACTTTGTGTTTTAGTCTTGTTGCCCAAGGCCAGACTAGCACCCCAGCCCAGCCCAACTTTTTGATCATTCTGGTAGATGATTTGGGCTATGGAGATGTAAACTTTCAGCTTAACCAGACTGGTGTTGCTTTCAAGAATCCTTATGTGCGCACCCCAAGTTTGGCTAAACTAGCCACGGAAAGTCTGGTTTTCACACATTTCTATGCTGCCCATCCCACCTGCTCACCCTCTAGAGCCGGACTTCTGACCGGACGGGTGCCCACTAGGCAAGGCATCCATAAATGGATTAACGATCTAAGGGAGAATGACCGAGTTTATCTGGAAGGAAGTGAGGTTACCATTGCAGAAATGCTGAAATCACGTGGATACCAAACAGCAGTGTTCGGCAAGTGGCATCTCAATGGATCAGATTGGGAAGTAATAGGGAACTGGACCGGTGCTACCGGTTCATTTCCCAAACAACAAGGTTTTGAGGTTGGCTTTGTAAGTAAAGAAAACCCACATATGAGTCGACGATTAAGGCACAATTCACAGAAGCACCCAGGTGACTACTTTGACTTGGATGGCAATCCAATGGGAACCATAAAAGGCTACTCCAGTGAGATCATCACCAATGCAGCTCTTGAATATTTGGCAGAGACCAGGGACCCTTCTAAACCTTTTTTTCTGTATTTACCCTATGATGCGGTACATGAAACCATCAGCAATCCCGATCGATTTGACCAAATGTATAATACAGGAAACCCACTTCGTGATCAATGGTATGGAAATATCACACATCTGGATGAGGAAATTGGCCGATTGATCGATGGGATTGATAGCATGGGCTTGTCAGAAAATACTGTGGTATTCTTCTCCAGTGATAATGGACCAGGTATTCTAAGTGCCGCTGACTTTACGGACAGGTACTACGGAACTTCCTATCCCTTGAAAGGACAGAAACGACAGCTTTTAGAAGGTGGTATTCGGGTACCAGCTTTTGTTCGTTGGAAGGGTAAGATAAAACCTCAATTATCACATGAGCCTAATGGAGCAATGGACATCCTACCCACTGTGGCATCAATAGCCGGAGTGGAATTACCAGAGAATAAAGTATTGGATGGTACTGATATCAGTAACCACTTGTTGCATAATGACCCCATCCAACGATCGCAACCGCTTTACTGGCAGCTGGAGATGCACGTGAATTGGAAAGTTGAGGGGGAAGGTTATCTAAGGCATTATAACGGATTACAACCAGCTGATCCTGAGGGACTTCCTTCAGTTGTAATAAGATCTGGAAATTTTGTAGTCCGTGGTATTCACACCGGCACCCCATTCCAGCTTCCGGTTGAATATGAAATGTTCGATTTGGTCAACGATCCGGAACAAAAGCATGAATTATCCAAAAAGCATCCAGCTCAATTTGCTAAACTGGTGAAATCACTGCAAGACATCCATAAAGAAATCAATAAGGAACGTCGCCTTGTGGAATCAAGACGACTAATCAGTAAATAGCTTGGTATATGTCGTAACCAACAGCAGCGAATTTTCGTGAAAGTACCTATTAATAAAACCATCTAATGACCTCATGAGAAAAGTAAGTTTAATTATTACCGCCTGTTTTCTTTTAACCGCAGTGCACTTCAGTGCTAATGCTCAAAACGATAAGTCAAAACGACCTAGTCCTCCTAAAACGGCCAATGGCTCAGTTGGAGATTTATCAATCACCATCAACTACGGTGCACCTTCTGTGAAAGGAAGGACCATCTTTGGTAGCTCCGGAAGTCTTGAGTCTTACGGTAAAGTCTGGAGGACAGGAGCCAATGAGGCTACAACCTTTAGTGTCAATAAGGATGTTACCATAAACGGACAACCATTGGCAGCTGGAAAGTATGCGCTATTTACCATTCCCAACCAAAAAGAATGGACCGTAATATTCAATAAAAAAGCAGATCAGTGGGGTGCATATGATTACAAAGCCGATGATGATGCATTGCGTATTGACGTCCCCGCAGAAAAGCTGGATAAACTACAAGAACAAATGGTATTTGAAGTTGACAACTCCGGACAGGTAGCTTTTGCCTGGGAGTATGTTGGTTTCGATTTCATGGTCAAAGCCAAATAAATTCGGTGATTATTTAAGTAAATTTTTGGATTGATCTTGAAATTCAATTTATTTGGGCTTGAAGGTGGACTATAATTTAGTCTGCTCTTATCAATATGGAGCAGCATTCCGAGGGAATCAAAGTACATAAGTTTTATCTCTCCTATAAGGTGGACGGAGAGGTAAATACCGGTTGGTATTACGGAATACATATTCGATTTGCCAAGGATCAACTGCTATTCCAGCAGCCTGATGCTACTGACATCATGGATTGGACTTATGAAAATCCAGAGGATCTCCGCAACTACCTGGTGAAGCAAAATGCTTCTAAGGTGAATGTTATGATGCGGCTTAAAGATCAACCCATCGGCGACCAGCCTGGTCAGGTTTAATCTGTAACCATTACCATTTTTACCTGTGGGCAATAATACTTCAGAGTTGCTCTCGTTATTCTTGTTATATTTGGGATAAGGAAGTGGGGTCTATCAAAATCGAGAAGTTGGACAAGTTGTATAAAAAGCTTCAGACGGGAAATTTTTCGTTTGTAACCAATATTTTGCTCTACCTGGTGGCGGTCATCATGGCACTACCGCTATTTTTTCTGTTGAGTCCCCATTTACCTGAAATTAATCTGCCATTGGGAGCGGGTATACATCTGGAATACCTGCTTTTTTCTGTATTGGTAGTTGGGCTATCCATTTACATCGTGATCCGGCTCAAGCATTTGGTGCTGATTCTATTGGGTGTGGGACTGGTAACCATAGCTATTAGCAGTGCACGGGGTGGTTATAGTTTTCAGGATGCTTTTCAGGATTATGTAGTATCGCTTTACAATCTGCAGAATAACCCGGTAGCTGTGCCCTTAATGGCGGAGGAATACGAGCCCTTCCAGGATGCCAACAGGGTTGCTGAAGCGGTACACGACCAGGCTCCAGCGGTCAGGAGGTTCGCGGTGAAGATCGGTACCAAACACTTTCGTGAGCACACCGATAAGGACAATCGAAGCTTAATTCAAAGCTTTTCAATATTCAAAGAGATCAACAATAACTGGGTTTATGTGGCCGATCCGGCTGGAGAGGAATACTTCGCCTCGGCGGAAGAAACCATTCAACAGCAACAGATAGATGGTAAATTTAATGGGGACTGTGATGATCATGCGATTCTAATGGCTGCCTGCCTGAAATATGTTGGCTCAGAGGTGCGTCTGGTACGTACTACTCATCACATCTACCCTGAACTAAAAATTGGCAGCAAAGACCAATTGGATAAAGCCACTTTTTTGATAAGACACAAGCTTTTTGTTAAGGAATCCAAAAAGAATAGCATCTACTATCACGTGGACCAGAGCGGCGTAATCTGGCTCAATTTTGACTATACTGGACGTGCACCAGGCGGCAAATTTCTACAGGAGGACATTGTGGGGATTCTAGAATTCTGAGAGCAAAAAAAACGGGAGCATCTCTT
>JANQPK010000120.1 GCA_028289505.1 Cyclobacteriaceae bacterium | reverse complement strand
GCGACCAAACTTTCAAGACCAGTCTGATTGTTGAAATACGTCAGGGTAAGTTATTTGTATTTTTCCCACCATTAGAGTCTTTCGAACTATACCTGGATTTGGTAGCTGCAGTTGAACGGGTAGCAAAGAAACTCAATATTCCGGTTTTGATTGAAGGTTATGATCCACCGTCAGACAACCGGGTGCAAAAGTTTATGATCACCCCAGATCCCGGAGTGATAGAAGTGAATATCCATCCCTCAACTTCCTGGAGGGAGCTGCTTACCAACTATGAAACACTCTACGCTGGTGCTCGAGAATCCCGCCTTACTACCGAAAAGTTTAATTTAGACGGCAAGCATACGGGAACTGGAGGGGGAAATCACGTCACATTAGGAGGACTGAAACCAGCAGACAGCCCCTTGTTGAGAAGACCAGACGTACTAAAGAGTTTCATTACTTACTGGCAGCATCATCCCTCCTTGTCGTATCTATTCTCCTCACAATTCATAGGCCCCACCAGTCAGGCTCCCAGGGTAGATGAGGGCAGGGACGAAATGCTTTATGAGCTGGAACTGGCTTTTCAACAAGTGCCCAATTTAAAGGAAGGTCAGGTTCCCTTTTGGCTGGTAGATCGTATATTCCGCAACCTGCTGGTGGATATTACCGGCAATACGCACAGAGCAGAGTTCTGCATTGACAAGTTGTATTCACCTGATAGCAGTTCAGGTAGGCTGGGAATCTTAGAGTTTCGCGGCTTCGATATGCCACCCCATTACCGTATGAGTATGGTGCAAATGCTTTTAATCCGAGCACTTTTAAGTTGGTTCTGGAAAAATCCTTATGACCACAAATTGGTGCGCTGGGGCACATCACTGCATGATAAATTCTTACTGCCGCATTACTGCTACAAAGACTTGTCTGAGGTAGTTAATGATCTGCAGGCTGCAGGCTATGAATTTGATATGACCTGGTTCGATCCGTTTTTTAGCTTCAGATTTCCATTTTTTGGAGAGTTGCAGGTAGATGATATCCATATAGAACTAAAAATAGCCATTGAGCCTTGGCACGTATTGGGGGAAGAAATATCAAATTCTGGAACCGCCAGATTTGTAGACTCTTCACTAGAAAGACTTCAAGTAAAGGTTACAGGTTTAACAGACTCCAGGTATCATCTGCTGTGCAATGGAATTCGCATTCCAATGAAAAATACCGGTGTGCAGGGGGAGTATGTATCAGGAATCAGGTATCGGGCATGGCGACCCCCATCAGCACTGCACCCTACCATAGGAGTGGATACTCCATTGACTATTGACCTATACGACACCTGGGCCAAAAGATCTGTGGCCGCCTGTAAGTATCATGTGGCACACCCAGGAGGCAGGAATTACGATACCTTCCCAGTAAATAGTTTTGAAGCAGAATCAAGACGGGTATCCAGGTTTTTTGATTTTGGACATTCCATAAACCTGGTAGAACCTACGGTCGTAGCCAACCAGGCTGCGGGAAGGTTCGTTACCAAGGTCAACATCATGTCAGATTATACTAACACTGCTGAAGAATATAACCCAGACTTTCCACATACCATGGATTTAAGACGTTACAAAGGACCTAAGTAGAGCGATAATATGATTAGATCTTATGTCAGTGACATTAAAACACGTACTTTGCCCTATTTGGACGAGTTGGCTACCAAAGATGGTGAGATTTCACCTCAGTGGGAGAAGCTGGCCCAATACTATGAAGTTGCGGGTCAGGAGAAGCTAGAGCAGGACCACAACGAGGTAAGCCGTCAACTCCGGGAAAATGGGGTAACCTACAACGTATATGGTGACCCAGACGGTATGAACCGACCTTGGCCCCTGGACCCGATTCCCATGGTGTTTGGCAGTGAAGACTGGGAACATATTGAATCAGGATTAAAGCAGAGGGCCCGTTTGTTAAACTACATTTTAAAAGATATTTATGGAAAACGCACGCTGATCCGGGATGGCCTGGTTCCATTTGAGCTGATATACAACCATCAGGGATTTCTCAGGCAAGTAGATAATCTAATGCTGGAAGGTGAACAGCAGCTAATCCAGTATTCGACGGACCTGGCGCGAGGCCCCAATGGACAAATGTGGGTGTTACATGATCGCACCGACGCACCATCTGGAGCAGGGTACACCTTGGAAAACCGGGCCGCCATGACCAGGGTGTTTTCCGATCTGATCAGGGAAAATGAAGTACGAAAAATCACCTCCTACTACCAGACCCTGAAGGATACCCTGATCAATCTCTCATCCAGGAATAACGAAAATCCACGAACCGTACTGTTATCACCAGGCCCCATGAACGACACCTATTTCGAGCATGCCTACTTGTCTTCTATTATGGGCTTTACTCTGGCTATGGGCCAGGACCTGATGGTGAGTGATGGTTATGTTTGGCTTAAGACCATTAAAGGTTTGGAAAAAGTGGATGTGATTATACGTCGGGTAGATGATGTGTACTGCGACCCCATGGAGTTCTTAGCAGGATCTCATCTGGGGGTAGTTGGGCTAATGGAGGCCATACGAAAGCGAAACGTTTTGGTGATCAACCCACTGGGGGTTCGTATATTGGAAAATCCGGGGTTAATGGCATTTCTGCCCAAAATATGTCAGCATGTTTTCAACGAGGATTTAATACTAAACTCTGTAGCCACCTGGTGGTGTGGACAGGAAAAGGAAAAGAATTACGTACTTGACAATTTTGACCACCTGATAATTCGGGGGATCTATTCCGATCACAACGCAGTTTTTGGAGGCAATATCAGTAACGCAGAGAAGGAAGAGCTGAAAACTAAAATTAAGACCAATCCCTACATGTTTGTGGGCCAGGAGACGGTGGATTTTTCAACTACACCATCATGGATTGAAAATAATTTAGCTGCAAGAAACGCCGTGTTCAGGAGTTATTTAGTGGCCAATGCTGAACAAAATGGCTACATGGTAATGCCGGGTGGACTTTCTAGGAGCTCACCGGAATTGGGTGTTGCCATGGTTTCTTACCAAAGTGGGGGTATAAGCAAGGACACCTGGGTATTGGGGAAACGTCTGGACTCATCGGCTCCGAAACCTCTGGTGGTGACCAGACAGGCGAAGGTGCAACACGTTTTACCCAGTCGTACCGGTGAACATCTGTTTTGGCTGGGACGGTACATGGAAAGGTCTACCTATACCATCAGACTGATGCGGATGACATTGATGGCCTATAATGAAGCTGATGAAGATATCCATGTAACAGAAAATGTGGTTTTGTCCACCTTGCTGAAAAGCCTATCGCATCTTACCGGGGCCTTACCTGGGTTCACCGACAAGAAGGTATTAAAGAATCCTGAAAAAGAGCTGTTGTCGCTTACTACCGATGTAAACCGTTTGGGTAGCCTGGCCAATTCCATTCAATCCTTCCTATCGAATGGATATGCGGTAAGGGACAGACTGGGATTGGATACCTGGCGTATCCTGGATAGTGTATCGGAGGAACTCAACCGCATTAACAAGCCCAACACCAGTCTGACAGAAGTATACCATGCACTGGATAATATGGTAATGAGGATGATGGCTTTCTACGGATTGAATATTGACAATATGACTCGAGAGTCAACCTGGCACATACTGAATATGGGCCGATTTATCGAGTCTTCTACCAACACTTGTATCGCACTTAAGGCTTTGGTTACTAAAAAATTCGATCCTGAATCGGATAGAGAGCTCTGGGAAAATACCCTGAGATGCAATGAAAGCCTGGTGACCTACAGGTACCAATACCGCTCAAATCTGGAAATGAGCGCAATGTTAAATCTACTGATCAGTAATGATTCCAATCCTCGTTCGTTGATTTATCAGATCCTAAAAATTGACGATCATTTTAAGAACATGGCAGCCCAGGAATTCGGTCTAACTCCGGAAATGCCACCAATACGTAAAAAATTGCTGGAAGCCATCACTGCTACCAGACTCTCCGACCTGGAAGAATTATGTGCCCTCAATAAAAAGACCAAAGAGTACACCAATTTGATAAAGTTTCTGGATGAGGTGATTAAGCTGATAAAGGAGACTTCTACTATTGTCAGCGAGGAGTTTTTCAATCATACCAGCAACCGCTATGGTATGGTCCAAACTAGTATATTGCCAGAAATATGAAATATCACGTCACCCATATTACCCGGTATATCTATAAATCGCCCGCGTCCCTCTGCCATAACATCATGGTACAAACTCCCAAAAATCTGGCATTTCAGACGGTTGAGCATCATGAACAGATCATTGACCCTGAACCACAATATCTGAACCGGTCGGTAGATTTTTTCAACAATGAAACCGTTTATTTTTCTATAGAAAGAACGCACTCCAAGCTGACCGCTACCTCCAAAAGCACTGTAGTTATCCAATCACCTTTTTGGATGCAGGCCATCCCGGAAAGCACACCACCCTGGGAGCAGGTACGGGACTGGCTGCGCACCACAAAGGCCTCGGACGAGGTTCGCCAATTCTATCTGCAATCCAAACACGTAGAATTTGCTGATGGGGTGATGGAGTATGCCCTGAAGTCATTCACCCCTGGCAGACCCATTATGGAGGCCATGTTGGAGTTAAACACCAGAATATTTGAGGATTTTACTTTTACCCCCGGATTTACCGACATCAGCACCCCGGTAGCTGAAGTATTTGCCAATAAAAAGGGCGTATGCCAGGATTATGCACATTTTTCGTTGGCCTGTCTGAGATCATTGGGATTAGCAGCGCGCTATGTCAGCGGATACCTGGAAACCTTGCCTCCGCCTGGAAAACCCAAACTGGTAGGAGCAGATGCTTCCCACGCCTGGATCGCACTATGTATTCCAGATCTTGATTGGGTAGAGTTCGATGCCACCAATAATCTATTGGTAGATGACAAGCATGTTCGAGTGGCGGTGGGGCGCGATTTTGCAGATGTGACACCATTAAAAGGGATTATTTACAGCGCCGGGAAACAAAACATGAAGGTCAGTGTGGATGTACGGCGACCAGAGGAGTTAGCTTTACTGGAGCATGAAATGAAAGAGACTTAACCATTAACACCATGCCAAAGTATGTGCTCAATGTCAATGGCAGTAGCCGGGAGATAACCACAGAAAGCGATACACCTCTGCTGTATGTTCTGCGAGATCATCTGGAGTTGAATGGACCTAAGTTTGGTTGCGGTATAGCACAGTGTGGCAGCTGCATGGTGCTCATTGATGGCAAAGCAGTAGTAAGTTGTACCATACCGGTCTCTTCGTTAGGTAAATCAAAAATCACTACCCTGGAGGGACTAGCTGATGAAAATGGATCTCTTCATGCCGTACAACAAGCATTTATTGATGAGCAAGCAGCACAGTGTGGATACTGCCTAAATGGGGTGATCATGACAGCTATTGGTCTACTGAATGAAAACCCTAACCCGGAAAAATCAGAGATCAAGCAAGCTTTGCAAACCAATCTATGCCGATGTGGAGCACATAGCCGTATTGTAAAGGCTATCGAAACCGCCAAATCAACGCAGCATGATTGAGTCCACCACAACCTCCAGAAGAAGATTCCTGCAAAACATGGGCTACCTCAGCGTTGGATTTAGCCTATTTCCCGGTTGTATGGAAGAATCAGCGCCTAACATGGCACCCAGAATTGATTACTTGGGGGATCTGCCCATGAGCATGAAACAAGCCCATACTGTAAATTCCTGGCTTCAAATATTAGCTGATGGACGGGTCAGGGTTTTTTCTGGTAAAGTAGAGCTAGGGCAGGGTATCAGGCTAGCCATCCAGATGGTGGCGGCTGAGGAGTTGGATTTGGATTTGAGTCGGGTTGAGGTACATTTGGCTGAAACGGAGGTTACGCCTAATGAAGGGTATACAGCCGGCAGTGGATCAATCAAGAATAGCGCCATGTCGGTGCGTTACGCGGCGGCTACCGCTCGAATTGAATTACTCAAATTGGCCAGTATCAAGTTAGAAGAGCCGGTAGAGAATCTGAATTCCTATAATGGAACTATTAAATCAACTGTAAGTAGTAAATCCGTTGAATTTCAGCAATTACTGGAAGGAAATCAAATCGAAACCGAGGTTACTACACCAGTAAAAATAAAGGATAAATCGGACCATCGCTATGTAGGTAAAGCCATACCCAGGGAAGATATCAAAGATATGGTGGTGGGGAATCCAGTTTATATTCAGGATTTGCGCTTTCCGGGGATGTTGCATGCCCGGGTGGTGCGACCACCTAATCCACAAGCCCAACTGGTCAGTATTGACGATTCACAATTAAAACGTCTGGTACCTGGTGTGATCAAAACTGTAAAGAATGGGAATTTCTTGGGGGTGATTGCAGCGAATGAGTATCAAGCGGTAAAAGCGGAGCGTCACTTGAGAGCCCAAAGCAAATGGACAGTACCGGATGTTTTTCCAGAAATGGATACACTTTATGATCATATCCGGAGTATTGCGGAAGCTCCTGAGAACATTCGCAATGATGGTAATGTAGAGGATTCATTTGGGAACAGGAAAACCATCAAGGCCACCT